>JAJTXO010000215.1 GCA_021463315.1 Caldilineales bacterium
GCCCGCGCCGCTGGATCCCCAGTCGCTCAACAGGTATGCCTATGCCGGGGGAAATCCGCTGCGCTTCAGCGATCCCAGCGGGCACACGAAGCTGTGCGGCGCGGCGTGTGAGGATGGGTACAAGTGGTCGCCGGTGACGAAGAAGGGCACGAGTTCAAGTACCGCTGGTGGCTCCAGAAATGGAAGTCAGAGTAGCGCCAAGACACAATCACCGCAGACTGGAGGTAATGTCATTTCCACGATAGATCGATTGAGGCGTGCAGTCACAAACCCAATGCTAGGTGGAAGAAACGTTGCTCGAAATGCTGCGGCGATAGGCCTATATGCCTATCGATATCAGGTTGATCCCGTAATGCTCGCCTCAATTGTCTACTACGAGTCCGACGCAATTGAACGTCTGCCAAACAACATCACGGGCTCTGGATTACTCGATTTTGACCTATGGAAGTTCGTGCTCACTGGCAATTCAAGCATTGGACTCGGACAAGTACGGATCGATACGGCCATCAATCTGGAGAGGATAGGCCTTGTAAGTACGACGCCAAGTCTTCCCTTCGTCGGCAATCGATCCCTCGTTGCGTTGCGTCTCAGTCACAATGGCGAAAACATTCGCTATGTGGCAGCCAATTTGCGGGATATACAGAATGGCGTCAAAGAGAACTCAGATGGTTTGGGACTGACTGAGGACCAAATGTGGACCTTGACCATTCAGGGATATAACGTTGGCCGTCAAGAGATTGTCGACACTCTAGTTGCAGCCAGAGCAGGCGACAGAAACGCTCTGGCGTTTTACCTCAACACTTGGGGTTATGCAACAGATGTATTGCGATCGCCGTTTGCGGTTCTGTATGAGGTATTCCAATGATACGACATCCACTCTTATTTATTCTATTGACACTGGCGCTAGTGCCGTGTGGGTGCGGTACGTGGCTTGAGGATCGAATTCCCCTGCCAAATGACATGGTGGTTCAGCAGTTACGGGACGGCTACCCATTGGCGCAGCGTCTGGCCCGAACCTGGCAAACAGATGCTCATCTTGAGTCCGCGACCGGTATTTATCGACGCCATGACGATGGCTGGAGGCTTTCTCGTGCATACTATGTATTTGTTGATACCAAGGAGATGCAGTATCGTGGCATTACGCTTGACCCCGAAGCGAGACAAGTGGTCATTGACCCGCCAGGGCCGGTAGGAGGAAAAGGGAGCTTGATAACGACGACTTGGTTCGATCTTATGGGTAACCCAATTGACGACCAGTACGCTCTGCAAACTGCTCTTTCCCAAATCGAGGGGATCTCGGAACATTGCATTCCTGATGAGGTAATCATATCAGGCCGCGGAGAGGTAGAACAGACTTGGTGGGTGCGACTCAAAACTCTTCGTCCGTTGGATCCGCTTTTCATGGGGACTATTTTTGTGGATGCGGTCACAGGAGATATACGTGTCGCTCAGGAGAGGTCGAACAATGAGTGTTCAATTGGAAGAACTGATTCCTGAGTCTAGAAGCGCACAGGCCTAGCATACTATGAGATCGTCTAGGTATTGGTGGATGCTTGTGTTGGTTAGCTTATCTATAATGGGATTCTGTGTAGCATCTTCGCAGGTCGGGATTCCGTCACACACGTCATGTAACTTGAACAGATTATCAGGCAATGCTGCATGGCTCAGCGTAAATTGGGTATCGCATCCACCGGACAAAGCGGCTATAATTCAGCTTGCGAATAATGCAACAGAACGAAGATTGAGCTATCTCTTTCCGTTTACGACTTATGCTCGGCCTGATGGTACGTTCAGTCCAACTTTCGGTTTTTTGAAAGACTTCGTATCTATCTTCCGGCAAGAGAATAGGACTGCACGGATTCTACCCTGGATCGGAGTTCCTACGATCAACCGGCGACGCTTTGGTCCGCCTGGCTACATCGATCTCATGAATGAGGCTGAAAGACGATCAATTGCCCAACTAGCTGCGAGTTTGATCAGCGATGCCTCAAGCGATGGTGTGCATCTCGATGTCGAGCACGTGAACGATGGAGATCTCGGTTTTCTTCTTCTGCTTCAGGATGTGCGCCAAGCAATTGGCTCAGATGTTGTCCTGAGTGTAGCTGCAAACAACTGGTTACCAGTTGGGCTGAACGATTTCCCGGTGATAGACGGCTATAAGTGGACAGGAGCATACTATCAAGAGGTCGCATCACATGTGGATCAGATAGTAGTCATGTCCTACGATAGCATCATGCCATCTGCATTTCTGTATCGCTTGTGGTTAGCAGAACAGGTGAAAGGGATCTCAAGGAGCCTAGCTCGTTCTAATGTAGAACTATTAATGGGATTGACGGTTTCTCGAGAGAAGACCCTCACTCACAGACCGGCTGCCGAGAACATGTTAAGCGGACTAAGAGGAATCTGTGCCGCAAGGAATGAGATATTCCCTGAAGCTCACTCGGTAGACGGCATAGCGATTTACGC
This sequence comes from Caldilineales bacterium, assembly GCA_021463315.1. Taxonomy (GTDB): domain Bacteria; phylum Chloroflexota; class Anaerolineae; order JAAEKA01; family JAAEKA01; genus JAAEKA01. The sequence continues at coordinate 2,467 of JAJTXO010000215.1, forward strand.
TGAATGGGAGGCCGACGAAGATGACTGGCATCTTTGGCAGGAGTGGGTTTCCCATCAATAATCATTGTATGAAGAAAGCGCCAACATACTCAAAGTTCTTGTGTGTGGTCCACTTGAAGAGTGGGGGCGTACCCAACAATTACGGCAAAAATGTCCAGCACTTGCGCCTGAGCAGATCTTCGGCGCAAACGCAGGCTTCTGCCGCAACGGCTGCTCAGCCAATAACGGCATGTTATACATCTACATGCTGATCTATCATCGTGAATTCACATCAGCCCTCGTTGTGCGAAACGGCATACTGAACGTGAGATACTTCTACTATCCGTGTGGTGCTCGTCGCGGGATACCGTTCAACACGATTACCGCCAAGCACTTCACCGGCCAGTATCACGAGACGGCGCTGCCCGGTGGCGAGGGGCTGTCGTTCTACAACGCGCGCTGGTACGATCCCAAGCTCGGTGCGTTCCTCAGCGCGGACAGCATCGTGCCCGCGCCGCTGGATCCCCAATCGTTCAATCGCTACGCCTATGCCGGAGGAAACCCGCTGCGCTTCAGCGATCCCAGCGGCCACACGAAGCTGTGCGGGGCGGCGTGTGAGGATGGGTACCAGTGGTCGCCGGCGAAGAAGGATTTGGGTGCTGGCACAAGCAACGGTGCGATTGCCAGCGGATCAGTTGGAGGCTTGACAAGGGCATCTGGTCGGATTGGTGGGGGGATGCGTGGAACCTTAGGGCGCATTCTTTCCAGACCACAGTTATCAATGGTCAAGTACTCTTCTCAAATCTACGGAGTACCATGGCAGATTACAGCCGGGCTTCTAGAATCGGAGATCTTTCTTGATACAGAATTGAAGGACATCGGAGAGGACATCGTTATGGGCTTGTTGCCCTTCCTGACGTACACCAGACCGAATGGCGCAGGTCCTGGAGTCGGCAACGTGCATGTTATAACTGTAAAGTCCGTCGCCAGGTATTTTGCGGCCAACTACTCCGAGGCGTCTGAGATGCAATTATAGTGGCATGTCAGTCCCGACTAGCAAACGGCGATGATGTTGACAACGAGAAGGATGTTGAATGTAACAAATGCGCATGGCTAATGCGAAACAGCGCGCCAGGCTCCGATGACCTGCCGGCAGCTTCTTCGCCAGATGCACCACAAGGCCGGCGAACGCGGCCACCAGGCCGCCAGGGGCCAGATAGACGAACAGCCGCGGGATTACGGTGAGGAACTCCAACTACCAGGCGTCCGCGATCCGGTAGATGCAGACGGTGACCATACCCAAGGGGAAAAGCAGCGCCCAGTAGAGCGGACGGCAGGTCAATTGTATGGCTGCCCAGCGACCCCCCGCGCCATGTGACGGATCAAGCCGATGAACGTGGCGAGCCAGGCAATGAGGGCAGGGTAGATGAGGGTGCGCGGGATGAAATAGAGAAAGTCCAGCTCCATCGCCAGGGCGACCTCGTAGGTGGCGACCACGTACATGCCGATGGGAAAGACCGCGCCCCAATAGAGCAGATCGTATCTGAGCGGAAAGCGCTTGGTCACATGCCGCCAAATGGCCAGGATGACCAGCATCGGAAGCCACCAGGTTCCGGTGGCCCAATAGAAGATGGTGAATCCTTTGATGAAGGGGAGCAGCGATTGCAAGAAAGGCGCATCGGGGGAGTTGATGATCAGCAGCGTTCCGGCCAGGGTGGAGATAGCCATCGCGCCCATGTTGATCCAATACGGCGGCGTCAGGTCGCTGGGCGATAACCGGAAGAAGGTGTAGCGATAGAAGATGAGCGAGATCATCCAGATGTAAAGCATCCCGCCCCACAGCCACATGGACAGCGCCAGAAAATTCGCCTCCAGCCGAAAGGGCTGTTGCCAGTGCGCGGCCAGCAGCGCGCTCAGGACCGCGATGGATTGCGTCGCCACCACCGCCAGCAGCCAGGCGCCGGTGATGCCTGCGGCCAGCGATGGCTTCTCCTCCTTGACGGTGAGCGCGGTGAAGATCGCGTAGGTGAGGCCGATCCACAGGACAATCCCCAAGACCCACAGAGCGGCGGCCGTCGCATAGTCTCTGTTGATCTGGATGAACTGGCCGCCCAGAACGCAGGTGCCGGCTGCCGCGGTCAAGAACCCAAAGCCGTGTTGATGATCGGTTATGTCGCTCAGCAGCCGGCGGGGAAACCAGATCAAGCGCAGCAGGGTCAACAGCCACAACACCGCATAGGCGACGATGTTCAGCCAGAGCAGGGCCACGGCGACGAGCTGCAGGCCCATCAGTTGGGCGGCAATGGAGATGATCCCGGTCGCCATCACCAGGGCGAAATAGGCCGGCGACAGATCCCGTGCGATGGCCCTCACAGAGTCCAGCATCGTGACCGGGTGAGCTTGCATGGCGGTTCAGCGGGTGGGCTTGACGCCGGGAGCTGGCTGCCTGCGCAGGAAGACCAGCCACAAGACCAGTGTACACCCCAGCGCAAAGAGCGTCAGGAAGACAAAGCCCAAGGTCAGAGAGCCGGTCGCGTCTGCCAGCGCACCGAGGACAAGGGGTGGAAAGAAGCCGCCCAGCCCGCCGGCGGCGCCGACCAGGCCGGTAACTGTCCCCACCTGGGTCGGAAAATACTGGGCGACCAGCTTGAAGACCGCGCCGTTGCCAAGGCCGAGCAGCGCTGCGCAGCCCAGCGCGCTGATCGTAAAGGTATAGATCGAGGGCAGCGCCATGGGCCAGGCCAGCAGCGCGAGGCCCAGGAAGACCACAGCCAGCACCCGCTGTCCGCCGAAGCGGTCGCTGAGCCATCCGCCCAGCGGCCGCGCCAGCGTGGCCAGGATGATGAAGCCCGCGGCCCGCGCGCCGGCGTCCTCTGGCGTGAGCTGAAAGGTGTCCCGCAGCAAGGTGGGCAGATAGATGCCCAGCGCGACAAAGCCGCCAAAGGTCAGAAAGTAGAAGAGGCTCAATACCCACGACAGCGGCTCGGTGTACAGGACGCGGATGCTCTCCTGCAACGTCTTGGGCGGCGCTCGGCGCTCTCCATTGCGCGCCCACCGCGCAAAGACCAGCCCCCAGATCAACGAGACGCCGCCAAACACCAGCACCGTGGCGGGGATGCCGATCCGCACTGCCAGTACAGGGCCTAGAAAGACGGCCACCGACTGGCCGATGTTGCCGATGCCGTAGATGCCCAGCGCCGTGCCCTGCCGCTCCGGCGGGAACCAGAGCGAAACGAATCCGACCCCGATGACGAAGGAGCTGCCCGCGAGGCCCAGCCAGAACCCCCAGAAGAGCAGGCTGGAATAGGAATGGTTGAACGCCAGCGCGATCGTCGGAATCAGCCCGAAGATGAGCAGCCCGCTGAACAACAAACGACCGCCGTAGCGGTCGGTCAACAGGCCCACAGGAATTCGGCCGAGCGAGCCCAGGATCACCGGGATGGCGATCATCAGGCTGGCTTGCGTCGCGGTCAGCTGCAGTTCAGGCTTGAGCAGCGGCGCCAGCCCGGCAATGAGGCCCCAGTTTGCAAAGGCGACGGCAAAGGCAAGCGTCGCGAGGGCAAGTTGTCGGTTGGAGACGTTGTCTTTCACGGGCCTGCTCCATCTGATATCCTCTGAGCGCCAGGTTTTTTTGGGGTCGCTGGCAGCGGCTACAGCGTCACACGAGAAGATCCGACGCCGGGCTGGCGGCGAAGATCCCCGGTTGCCCCTTCGGTGTCGCATCCTGCACGCCCAGCAGGGCCAGGTCATGGCTCATGGATCTCCGATCAGGGAGGTGCGCGGCCGCGCGGTAATAGCTTTCCCCGGCGCAGGCGCGACAGAGATTCGCCTGGCCCAGCGCCACCTCGCGCCGGTTGATGATCTCCTCGCCGCACAGGTCGCAGGGCACGCGCACCCCCGCCTTCCCCAGCAGCGCCGCGATCGGTGTGTTCAGCGTCACCCACTGGCAGCGCAGCAGGGCCTCGTCCGGCATGCGCTGATAGCCCAGCAGCTGCCCTTCCCAACGGCTGCGCGCCTCCGGCGCATAGCGCTGAGCCAGCTCGCGCACATCCAACCGCGGCGCAATGCGCACCGCGCGCTCCTCCTGGGTGTCCACAAAGGTGGCGGCGATCTTGCCGTAGTCCTCCACCCGCAGCGTGCGCCGGCCCACCGCGCAGCCGCTGGCCGCGCTGATCCCATCGACGAAACAGCCGTCGGTCTCGACGATGGTGAGCAGCCGCTTGTCGCTTTGCGGCAGCTCCAGGCCCAGCAGCCGGCCGGCCAGCAGTCCCAGGCGCGCGCCCAGCACCTGGCG
>JAJTXO010000216.1 GCA_021463315.1 Caldilineales bacterium
TGGGCATGGGCCGCGAGGAACTGAAGAACCGCTGGCAGGGCAAGCGCCAAAGCTGGTCGCTGCGCCAGTTCAACGACCTGCTGGGGCAGGCCGCGCAGGAGCAACGCATCGTCGACGAGGGTGCGGTGGTGCGGCTGAGCAGCCATCAGGCCACCCCCTCCCCCCAGCAGCAGGCCGCGGTGGAGCGTCTGCTGGCTCAGTTTCGCGGCCAGCCCACCACGCCGCCCAGCGCGGCCGAATGCAGCGCGGCCGTGGGGGACGAGCTGTTGCAATGGCTGCTGGACAGCGGCCAACTGACGCGGGTCAGCGAGGAAGTGCTCTTCGCGACCGCCGTCTACCAGCAGATGGTGCAGCAGATCGTGGCGTATCTGCGCCAGCCCGACGCCGGCGGCGCCATCACCGTAGCCCAGGTGCGCGATCAGTTCAACACCAGCCGCAGATATGCCCTGGCGCTGCTGGAACACCTGGACGCCCGCCGCATCACCCGGCGGCTGGGCGATGCCCGCGTGCTGGGCCGGGAGGCGGGGAGCGATCAAGGATGAACGGTGAACGGTGAGGGTGGAGAGACGAGGGACGATGAGACGCGAGGCTACGATGTGGCGGCCCGGGCATCAGGGAAAGCGGATGGCGGAGGGATCGACGCCGGCGGCGACACGCAGTTGCGCCGCCGCGGCTGCCTCTTCGGCCCTCTCCACCGTCGCTTCGGCCTGGCCGGCCGCCACCGCCGCGGCCACGCTTTCCCCGTCGGCCAAGGCGCGATAGAAGCCGGCGGCAAAGGCGAGCGCGGCGGCATCGGGCACATCGGCTGTCATGCCCACGACGCAGGGAACCGCCGACAACAGCGCGCCGGCCAGCGCGTCGCTCCAGCAGGCGTTGAGCACGACGCAGCGCACGCTTCCCGGCGCAGTCAATAGCCTGGCCAGCGCCGCGGGCGCGACCGGCATCGACAGCCCGGCGTCGCTCTCCAGATAGAGCTGGCCCTGGGCGTCGCCGTGGCCAGCGAAATGGACGATGGCTGGCCGGCGGCGCAGCAGCGCGTCCAGCAGATCCTCGCTGCGCACGGCCCACTGCTGGGCCAGGGAAAAGCGCTCGCCCAGCCGGCCGCGACGCAGCGCCTCATCCACCCGGCGCGCCTCCTGATCAAGCCGCAGGCGAGGGAGATCAGCCGGGCTGGCGGCGAGGAAGAGGATGGCGGCCGTGGGCGGAGCGGCGGGCCGGGCCGGCTCGGGCGCCAGCCCGGGCGGAGCGCCGATGAAGTTGGTGACTGTGGCGGTCCCGCCAGACGTGGCGTGGGCGGAGGAAAAGTACTGATCCCCGGCCGCCTGATAGACGTTGCCGCCGACCCGCATGCCGCGGTTGTCGAATACGGACTGCGTCGGCTGCGCGGGCCTGTTCGCCAGCTCTGTCAACTGCGCCTCGATGCGCTGCAACTGCACCCGGCTGGCGGCAGGATCGCCCCAGGCCGCCAGCACATCGGCGACGCGCCCCATGGTCGCCTGAAGAGATGCGTTGTTGATGGCCAGCGCCTGCAGGATCAAGCCGTGGAAGGCGCGCCAGGCCGTGTCTTGCTGCACCAACTGCCGTTGAAAGGCGACCGCAGAGGCGGCCAGCAGCCGCTCCCGCAGGAACGCAGCCTGGCGTTCATCGTGGCCGTGAAGCAAGGCCGCCAGACTCGCATCCAGCGCGGCTTGCGCCGTGTCCACGCTGCCGACGCCCACCGGAAACTCGGCCGTGGCGACCTGATCGGCGCAGGCGGCGACCAGACGGAAGGCCGCGCGGTCGGCGCGTGGATCCACAGTGCGCGCATAGTCCGTTTCCAGCTTGTCCACTGCGTTGCGGATAGCCGCGGCGTAGGCCTTGGCCAGCGGATCGGACGGCTTGCCACCCAAGGTGGGCCAGAGGCCGACCAGCCCCTCGGCCAGCCAGTTGACGCCGACACCACTCGCGGTGGCGATGAGGCTCGTTTGGCCGGTGATGATGCCCATGCCAGCCAGCAGCGCGCCAGCCAGCAGTTTGTTGGCGCTGGAGCTCATAGGTCCACCTCCATCAATTCGCGCCGCCACTCTGCATCCTCGGCCCAGTAGCCGCTCGCTTCTTCACCAACCATGAGCAGGGTGGTGCGCTGACCAGCAGACCGCTCCAGCAGCGGGATCGTCGTGCCCTGGCTATGGTGTTCCTTCTGGCGCTGCACATAGGCGATGTAGTTGGGCAGCCGCTTGGCGTCGAAGGTGAACGCGCCATATTCGTCCTGCCAGAAGAGAACGGCTCCATGCCCGCCTTTGTTGAAACGGGTGGAGGTGCTGCCCTTGACCTGGCCGATGAACTTGGAAACCGCGATGACGGGCGGGATGGAGACGACCATGTGCGCGTGATCCACCCAGCCGTTGAGAGCAAAAACGGTGGCGCCCAAGCCAATCGCTTTGGTGCGCAGCAGGTCGTGGACGATTGGCTCGACGTCTGGGGTCAACAGAGGTTCGCGATCCTGGGTGGACCAAACCAGATGGTAGAACAATTGGTGGTATGGCATGATAGCTCTCCTGGGGTTCTAACCTTCTGCCGGGCGATGAATCCCGGCTACACAACAGTGCCCCGTCAACGGGGCTTGCCGCCGTGCACACACGCCAGCCCGGTTCACCGGGCGTCGTTTCTTAGCCGGGGGACTTTATCCCCCGGCGATCCCGCACCGGCGCACGCCTCGCATCCATGCCAGGCGCGTCCGCCGGGCGACGACCGCCGGGCGATGAAGTCGCCCGGCTACACAGCAGCGCCCCGTCAACGGGGCTTGCCGCCGCGCGCACACGCCAGCCCGGTTCACCGGGCGTCGTTTCGTAGCCGGGGGACTTCATCCCCCGGCGCTATGCCGCGCCTCCGCCAACTGCGCTTCGAGCTGCGTCAGTCGCGCTGCGTCCGGCTCCAGCGTCCGGGCCTGGTCGATGGCCGCACGGGCCTCGTCCAGACGGCCCAGGGCGATCAGCATACCGGCCTGGTTGCGCCGCCACATGGCAAAATCGGGCTGAAGCGCGACCGCGCGCTCATATGCCGCCAGCGCGGCCGCGGGATCGCCGGCCGCGTCGTGCGCGTTGCCCAGGGTGTTGTAGTCGCTGGCCACCTGCTGGCGCACGGCGTCCCAATCCAACGCGACTTCGGTGCCGGCCTCCATAGCCAGCAGCCGCTCGCCCAGATCGACCACAGCCTGCCAGGGAGCGATCTGCGGCGCCTCAGCATCTGCCGCCTCCAGGGCAGCTTGATATTCCTGCAACAGCGCCAGGACGGGCTCGCTCGCGGCCAGCGTGCTGGCTGCGCCCGCGCGTATCTCGCGAAACCCATCCAGCCGGCTGCGCAAATACGCGACCGTCTCCTGATCGCCCGCTTGTTCGGCCTGCGCAATCAACGTCGCCACAGCCTCCATGAACGGCTCCTCCAGCTCGCTGGGCACGGACTGCCAGAAGGCGATCATCTGCTCGGCGTTCTGGACCTGCGCGAAGGCGTTGAGCCGCGCGGCCATGCTCCCCTGCAGCATAGCCGCAGGAGCCTGAGCCAGCTCGTCGGGCATCGTTCCCATCCCCATTTCGCTCCAGACCTCAACAAACAGATCGGAGCCGAAGTCGTTGCGCAGGTCCAGCGCCAGACGCTGGGCCTGCGCAACGTACACCGCGTGGTCCATTGCCTCAAAGAAACGCAACGCCGTGAATACGGCTTGCAGCGCTTCTCTTTGCCGCGCCTGCCGGTCTTCCCCCGGCAACGTGGCGATCGCGCTCAGCAGGGCGGCCCGGTTGTTCTGCGTAGCAGCGTAGTCCAGCGGCGCCACCTCGGGTCTGCGATAGGTCAGGGCGTCGTCGTAGGCCTCCAGCGCTTGCAGCAGCCGCGCCTGCCGGTCTTCCCCCGGCAGCGTGGCGATCGCGCTCAGCAGGTTGGCCCGGTTGTTCTGCGTCGCCGCGTAGGCCAGCGGCGCCACCTCGGGCCGATAGTACGTCAGGGCGTCGTCGAAGGCCGCCAGCGCTTCGTGCAGCCGCGCCCGCCGGTCTTCCCCCGGCAGCGTGGCGATCGCGCTCAGCAGGAGACCGCGGTTGTTCTGCGTCATGGCGTAGTCCAGCGGCGCCACCTCGGGGCTGCGATACGTCAGGGCGTCGTCGTAGGCCGCCAGCGCTTCGTGCAGCCGCGCCCGCCGCTCTTCCCCCGGCAGCGTGGCCAGGTCGCTCAGCAGGTTGGCCCGGAGCCCAAGAGCGCGTGCCAGGGTGGCCGGCGCGGCGCGGCCGGCCTGTGCGGCGCTCAACAGTTGTTCCGACCACTGGCCCCCCTCGCGCGCCAAGCCGAACTGCTTTTGCAGGTTGGCGCAGTTTTCCGCGATGCTCAACGCCAGCTCCAGGTCGTTGGCCAGCGCCCACTGGAAGGCGTGGCGCAGTTGCGGCAGGGCCGGCAGCATCTGGTAGTAGCGCTGTTCGTCGTTGGCGCGACGCATCGCGGCGTAGTAGGCTCGGGCGTGGGCCGCGGCCGCCTGGTCGCGCTCGCCGGCATCGCGCAGCAGCGCCGCGCCCACGGCGCGCAGCAGGCCATGTTGCCGCCACACCCCGCCGCCCAGCCGCTCCAGCAGCGCCGCGTTGACAAAGCCGGTCAGCGTCTCGAAGGCGCTCTCCTCGTCGCAGCCCCAGGTCGCGGCGGCCAGGGGGGTGGTGAACGCTTCTTCGGGCGCAAAGGCCGCCAGCGTGCGCCAACGGCGGCGGGTCTCCTGGTCGGGCAGCGCCTGGTAGCTGAAGAGGATGACCGCCTTGACGTTGTGGCCCGGGTCGTCGGCGCCCAGGTTGAGCCGCTCCACCTCGCCACGGCCCACGGCTTCGATCAGCTTCTGCGCCGCCGTTTGCCAGTCGGCCGGGGCGTCGCCGTAGCGCCGCAGCACGCCCAGCGCCACGTCCAGCCCCAGGGCGTGCAATCCGACCGCCTTCATCAGACCGGCAGCCCAGCCGTCGCCTGAGACCCCGTCGGGCTGTCGCCAACGCAGGCGCAGCTCGAACAGCGCGCTGGCCTCAGCCGGGCTCAACAGGCCCACCTCCACCAGGCCGGCGCCCAGGTTGTGGGCCAGGTCGCGCTGGCGGGTGGTGATGAGCAGGTGCGCGCCGGCCGGCAGCGCCTCCCTCAGCGGCTTGATGGCGGCCAGCGACCAGACGTTGTCCAGCACCACCAGCAGGCGGGGATGCTCGGCCAACAGGCTGCGCACCGCCTCTGGCTCGAAGAGGAAGAGCTGGTTCAGGTTGTCGGGCAGGCCAAAAAAGCCGGTGGCGTAGCCCGCCCACGTGCGCAGGATGGGCTGGGCCTGCTCGGGGCTTTGGAAGTCCGGCCCCAGCTCCAGCCAGATCACGCCGTCGCGATAGCGTTGGTCGTCGGCTAGTTGCCGCGCCAGCAGGTGCGCCAGGGTGGTCTTGCCCACGCCGGGCGCGCCCTGCACCGCCAGCGCCTGGGCCTTGGCCGCCTGTCCGGTGATGGCCACGCTCTGCCGCTGGGCCAGCGCGTCCCGCACAGCCTGCATCTCCTGGGCGCGCGGCACCGCGTCGCGCGTCAAGGCCGGCGGCGCGGGCTTGAGCCAGCGGCGCTCCAGGTTGTGGATGAACACCTGGTTGACCACGGAGGCGGTTCCGCCGCTCTCGGCGTGCGCTGAGAAAAGGTATTGGTCGCGGCCGGCCTGATACAGATTGCCGTCCACGTGCGCACCCCGGTTGTCGAAAGCCGCCGGCTCCATTCCGGGAGCGGTTGCCGGGGGCTGTGCCGCTCTCGGCGCAGCCCCGCGCAGCCGGCGCAGCAGGGCGTTGCGGGCTGCCAGGAGCGTGCGCACCTCTGCCGGGGTATCCACCGGCGCCTGGGCCACCAACGCGTCGAGAACCTGCTGCGCTTCGTAGGGTTGGAGCAGGGCCCTTTGCTGCGCGAAAAACGCTTCGGCCGCGGCGTCGTCCTCGGCCTGCACGAACGCGATGACAGCCCGCACGACCGGCGGCTGTTCGGCGGTCTGTTGCGCAGCGGCCTGCTGGCTGGCCTCGTGGATCTGACGGAAGCGCTCCAGCCGGGGCCGCAGGTGATCGACCATGGCCGCGTCGCCGGCCTGCCCGGCGTGGGCGATGAGCGCCGCCACGGCCTCCATCAGCGGCTCCTCCAGCTCGGCCGGCACGCCGCGCCAGAAGGCCATCATCTGTTCGTCGTCCTCCACCGCGACAAAGGCGGCGACCAACGAGGCCATGCCGCCGCTGGCCAAAGCCTCGGCGTTGGCCTCGATAAAGGCTTGCAGGTCGGCCGCCAGGGCCGGATCGCGCTGGAGCGCCGCGGCCAGGCTGGCCTGGTCGGTCACGCCGGCTGCATCCAGGCGCGCTTGCAGGTCGTCGGGCAGGGAAGGCTGAGACGAGAGGTCGTTGTTTGGCATGAGCTGTGCTCCTCAGGGGTGTTCCTGCGCTGGGCTTGGTGGGGGTCAGGCCAGGGGGCGTCCCTCCGTGCTGGGGGTTGAAGAGGGCCGGCGGCTCGCGGTCGGGTCTGGGGTCTGTCAGGCCGCCGCTGTGTGTATTCTAACCGGCCAGCGCCCCTTTGCCAAACGGTCATCCATGAGTCCCCTGCAGAAACGATCCAGAGGGCGTCCCTGCGCAGCGCCCCGGGTGCGACGCAAAGACCGGCCCCAGCGTGGCGTTCAACCCTGCTGCGGCGACTTCCGAGGTCTTTCGATAAAAAGGACG
>JAJTXO010000217.1 GCA_021463315.1 Caldilineales bacterium
TCAGCACTCCCAGCAGCAAGCCGTACACCCCATGCCCGGCCAACAGCGCCCAGGGTGCGATCTGGGCCAACGACGACCCCACCGAGCGCATCACCATCTGCGCCACGCCCCACAGCAGCAGTCCGTAGACCAGCCCGCCCAGCCAGGCCGGAATGGCAACGCGCCGGCCGATGGCCCGCCAGGCCAGGCCCCAGGCCAGCCCATAAACCCCGGACATGGCCAGGTGTCCCAGCAGCCCAGTCAGCGCGTTGGCAGCGACCGGCTGTCCGCTGAGGCTGAAAGCCGCCAGCGTGCCGGCTGGCCCCTGGCCGCGCAACAGGCCGGCCACGACGAAGGTCGCCGCCATGGCCAGCCCAGCCACCAGACCGTGCAGCAGCCCCGCTGCGGCCGCATCGCCCGCGCTGGCCGCACGGACGCTCACAGAATTGCTTGTGCTCATCGGTTGCTCCTTTCTGGATGCCAGCAGATCCGGCCGCGCCGTCGAGGGCCGGGATCGCCGCAAAGTCGATCTTGCCCCAACTATACAGCGCCATCGTCCAGAGAGCGTTACGAACAGCGTTACGAACCCCCTTTCGTTACGATTTTCCCGCCACGTGTGGTAGAATTCTCCGCACCATACCGTTCATTGCCATCCACCGCCGCCTTTCCCCAACTTACCAATCACCCAGTGCCCATCCCTCACCCCATGTCCCACCTCAACCTTCTCTTCCTTGGCCCGCCACGCATCGAGCGCGACAGCCAGCGGGTAGATATCGACACCCGCAAAGCCACCGCCTTGCTGGCCTACCTGGCCGCTACCGGCCAACGCCACAGTCGCGATTCCCTGGCTGCTCTGCTCTACCCCGACTCTCGCCAAGAGCGGGCGCGCGCAGCTCTGCGGCGGACGCTTTCCAGCCTGAAAAGCGCGGTCGGCGAACGCATCGAAGCCGATCGCGATGTGATCGGTCTGGCGCTCGGCCCCAACGACCAGGTGGATATAGCGGCCTTCCGCCACGCCTTGGCCGCTTGCCGGGGCCACGGCCATGGCGAGAACGACGTCTGTCCCCGCTGCCTGGGGCCGCTGCGAGTGGCCGCGGACCTTTACCGCGGCGACTTCCTGGCCGGCTTCAGCCTGCGCGACAGCGCGACCTTCGACGACTGGCAACGCTTCGAGACGGAACGGCTGCGCCGGGAGCTGACCGGCGCGCTGGGTCGGCTGGTGCGCGGGCTGACGTTGGCAGGCGACCTGCCGGCAGCCATCGAGCAGGCGCAGCGGCTGCTGGCCAGCGATCCGCTGCACGAGCCGGCCCACCGCGTGCTGATGCTGCTGTATGCCTGGACCGACCAGCCGCAGAACGCCCTGCGCCAGTACCGCGAATGCGTGCGCGCCCTGAACGAGGAGCTGGGCGTGGCCCCCCTGCCAGAGACCACCCAGGTCTACGAGGCGATCAAGGAGCAGCGCACGCCGTCGCCGCCAACCCACCCGCGCGCTGCCGCCGACAGCGCGCGGGCCAGCCAGCCGCCGGTCGCTGTGCCAGCCCGCACCTTGCCCCTGGTCGGTCGGGCCAGACAACTGGCCGCCCTGGCCGCGCTCTTCGGCCAGGTGCAGGCCGATGGCCGGCTGGCTGTGCTGGAAGGGGAAGCCGGCATCGGCAAGACGCGGCTGGCCGAGGAATTCCTGGCCTCGACGACGGCCGCCGGCGGCGCCGCCCTGGCAGGCAGTTGCTTCGAGGGCGAAACAGGGCTGGCGTATGGCGTCTGGACCGAAGCGCTGCGCGCCGCGCTGGCTCAGCCTGAGCTGGCGCAACGGCTGGCAACAACAGCCGGCAGCGTCCTGGCCGAGGCCGCGCGCCTTCTGCCGGAGCTGGCCGTTGGCCGCGCCTTGCCCCCGGTTGCGCCGTTGGACCAGCCCGGCGCGCAGGGGCGCTTCGTCGAGAGTCTTTGCCAGGTGGTGCAGGCGCTGGCTGGGCCACAAGGGGTGCTGTTTCTGGATAACCTGCACTGGGCCGACGACGCCAGCCTGGAGCTGTTGGGCTACCTGGTCCATCGCCTGGCCGGCCGGCCGCTGCTGGCGCTGGCCGCCTGGCGCGATGAGGATAGCCCGGCCGTGCAGCGGCTGCGCAGCATTGCCCGCGACGCGCAGCGCGCCGGCCGGGGCAGCACGGTGCAGTTGCGCCGTCTGACGCCCGACGAAGTGCTGACGTTGGTTGACACGCTGCCGAACGCGGCTGGCCAGGCCCACCTGGGGCAGCGCCTGGTTCACCAGAGCGAGGGCTTGCCGCTGTTCGTGGCCGAGTATCTGGCCGTGTGGCGAGCGGATGAAGCCGCGGCCGACGAGCAGGAGCTGCCGCAGGGGGTGCGCAGTCTGCTCCACGCGCGGCTGGCCAAGGTCGACGAGCCTGGCCAACAGCTACTGGCTGCCGGTGCAGTGATCGGCCGCTCCTTCGACTTGGAGACGCTGCGCGCGGCCAGCGGTCGCAGCGAGGAGGAGATCGTCGACAACCTGGAGCGTCTGGTGCGTCAGGGTTTGCTGCGGGAGGCGGTCGCCAGCGCCGGCGGCAGCTACGATTTCAGCCACGAGCAATTGCGCGCGCTGGTCTACAGCGAAACGGGGCTGGCCCGCCGCCGCTTGCTGCACCGTCGCGTGGCCGAGGCGCTGCAGCGCCAGCCCCGCTCCGCCCAGGCCGCCGGCGCCGCGGCCGGCCAGATCGCCCACCATTGGCAGATGGCCGGCCGCGACCTGGAGGCGGCCGGCTACTATGTCCAGGCCGGCCAGCACGCGGCCAGCCTTTTCGCCAACGGCGAGGCGTTGGCTCACTACGAGACAGCCCTGGCGCTGGGCTATCCCGACGCGGCCGCATTGCACGAGGCCATCGGCGACTTGCACACGCTGGCCGGCCGCTACAGCGCTGCCTGCACAGCCTTCGAACAGGCGGCAGCCGTCGGATCGGCCCTGGCCGAGCCGGCCGGCGCCTCGTTGCCCCGCATCGAGCACAAGCTGGCGCTGGTTCATCACCGGCTGGGCGACTGGGAGCTGGCCGAGAGCCATTTCCAGGCTGCGCAGGAGGCCTGGCCGGCCAACGACCCGGCCGGCCAGGCCCATCTGCTGGCCGACCGCAGCCTCAACGCCCATCGCCAGGGCAGCCAGGAGCGGGCCAGGCAACTGGCTGAGGAGGCGCTGCGGCTGGCCGATGCCGCCCAGGATGCCGTAGGCCAGGCCCGTGCTCACAATGCGCTGGGCATCCTGGCGCGCAGCCGGGGAGAGCTGGCGTTGGCTGGCCAGCATCTGGTCCAGGGTCTGGCGCTGGCCGAAGCACTGAACGATCTGGCTGGCCGCGCGGCGATGTTGAACAACCTGGCCCTGGTTCGCCAGGCGCAGGGCGAGCTCACGGCTGCCACGGAGTTGACGCAACAAGCGCTGAGCGCGTGCGTCGCCATCGGCGACCGCCATCGCGAGGCTGCGCTGCGCAACAACCTGGCCGATCTGCTGCACGCCGCCGGCCAGCCCGAAGCAGCCATGGACCAGCTCAAACAAGCCGTGGCCATCTTCGCCGAGATCGGTGAGCTGCAACAGCCTGAAGTGTGGAAGCTGGTGGAATGGTGAGCCTGCGTCCCTGCTCACGCCAGCGAGCATTCCTTGGTTGACACCAAGCACAGGGCGGGAGACCGGCGCACCATGAAGAAGGGCGGGCTGCTGAAGACGTAGGTCTCGAAGCGTCCGAAGGGCATGGTGCGCGCCAGGGCGCGCACCTCGCGCGTAGCGATGATAGCGCGCCGCTGGGAGCCGTCAGCCGGAAAGGCGCGGCGCAGCAGCTCGCCGCCGATGCCCTGGCCTTGAAAGGCTGGACGCACAAAGAACTCCAACAGCTCACGCACGCCTTGGTCCTTGACAAAACAGCCCAGCGTGCCGCCAAGCGTTTGACAGGGAAGTTGCAGCCTGTTACAATGGCCATCAAGATAGCCATCTGGAGGTTGCCATGATCAAAGAATACTCGATTGCCGAAGCGCGCAACCAGTTTGCCGCCATTGTACACGATCTCAAGACGACGCCCTCGATCCAGTTGACCCGGCGCGGCAAGCCGGTAGCGATGCTGCTGGCCATCGAGGAATACGAGCGCCTGGCGGCCGGCAGAGCAGGCTTCTGGGACAACTACCAGGCATTCCGTGACGCCGTCGATCTGGCCGGGCTGGACATCGAGCCTGCCATCTTCGACGATCTGCGCGACGCGTTACCTGGGAGAGAGGCGCCCCTGTGACCTTGCGCTTTTTGCTGGACACCAACATCCTGGCAGAGCCGCTGCGACCCAGGCCCAACGTCCTGATCCTGGATCGCCTCAAGCGCCACGAGGAGGAGATCGCCATCGCCTCGGTCGTTTGGCACGAGATGTGGTTCGGCTGCTATCGTTTGCCCGCATCGGCGCGGCGGGCAGCCATCGAGGCGTACCTGATCCGGGTAGTGGCGCCGGCAGTTCCCATCCTGCCGTATGACCGGGAGGCTGCCGCCTGGCACGCCCGAGAGCGCGCCCGCCTTGCCGCTGCGGGCAAGACGCCACCCTTCGCCGACGGAATGATCGCGGCCGTAGCCAGTACCAACAACCTTGAGTTGATCACGTTCAACCTCGACGATTTCCGGGCATTTGAAGGGTTGCGGTGCATCAACTGGCAGCAGTAGCTGCCGAAGCTGAACTGGCTGGCCGGCCTTCTGCGACGCAGCCCCAGGCGCGGCAGATGACTCGTTTCGCGGGAAGCATCCTATACACTCCTCAGGCTTTGCGGCAGACAAACACGATGGTCCCCGTGTGCTGCGGACCAAACGGCTCGTCCGTGTAGTCCCCCGTCACCTGGATATCTGCGAAGCCGGCCGCGCGCAGCATCATCTCCACCTCAGCCTTGAAGTACCAGTGGTATCGGCTGAGCTGTCCACCCCTTTGACGACCAGCCCGGCTTGCAGATAGCGCCGCAACAGTCGCCCCGCGCCGCAGGCGTCCTTGCACCCATACCATCGGTGGTTCATTTGCACAGCCAGACGCTGACATGCTCCGGCTGCAACGTCTCGTCGACGACCCGCACCAGCTCGGCCTGCAGCGCGTCCAGGCTTGTTCTGAGCCACGTCGAAGGATCGGTCTCGTCGCGTGCGGTGATGGCGTACTGCGCCAGCACCTGCTGGGCGTTGTACTTCTTGCGGAAGAATCGGCGGTCGATGGCGCAGCCGTCCAGGGTCATGCGCTTGGCGATTCGCCATCGCTAGGGTACAATCCATATCTATGAACGAAAGTGAGTTCTTCATCTCATTGCCTGGCGCTGCGGCGCTGCGCGTGCGGTATCTGAAGGACCGGGGCCGGATACTTCGTTTTGTCGTCCAACTGGAGATGCTTATCGAGCGCGACTGGACGCCGATCGTACGCTACGACAACGCCCATCAGTTCGTTCATCGAGACGACCTCAAGCCTGATGGCTCGCAAATCAAGACGCCGCCCATGGCCTTCGCCAACAACGAAGACGCCTTCAACTTCGCGCTTCAGGACTTGCGAACGAATTCCCGGTTCTACATTGAACGCTACGAACGATGGAGCACAGAATGAACAAGGAATCATTTTCGGATAAGATCTTCGAGTTGAGCGAGCAATTCAATCGCTTCGTCTTCGAGCATCCTGAAGTCCTCGACGGCATTCCCGACAAGGCAGTGCTGGTTTTGCTCGATGCAGATGACCCGGAATTCAACCAGGCCAACATCGACCTGGCAGAGGCCACTCCGCTGCCCGTCGGGAGCCAGCGCGTGCATATCAGGCTAAAGAAGAAAGTGCGCACAGTTCGGCAAGTTCACTGGGAAGCGGAAGTGCAAGCGCCGCAGTTCGCATGACAGTGTGATTTAGAGCTTCGCCACATCGCACTCCTGTCCGAGAATGGCTTCACCGCCTTAACGAGGCCACAAGTTCTCTGGAGGTACAGCATGACAATCGTAGCCAGGAGTACTAGAGCAGACACGATATTCCTACCTGAAAGGCTATTTAGCCTGCTGAAACTGCGCGAAGGGGACGCTGTCAAAGTCGTCGTGGAAGGACAGACGCTGCGCGTGGCTCGTCTGGAAGCCTTCCTGAGCCTGCGTGGCGCGCTGGCCGATGATGAAGCATTCGATCGCGCCATGGCAGATATCGACCAGGGGTGGAACGAATGGACCTTACCCGCGTCTGCATAGACACAGGGCCATTGATCGCGTTTCTGAAAGGCCGTAACCCAGGCGCGGCCGCAGTCGAGCGCTCAGTACAAGAGTTGGATTGTTTCGTTACAGTCATTACCGCCTATGAGTTGCTTTTTGGGGTGGCAAGAGCGCGCCGTCAAATCGGCGAGGATGCGCTGTTGGGGACCGAGTTGCCTCTATTGACCATGAACGAAGGGCATTTCAGACGAGTGCCAGCGTTGACTGTAGTGACTGTGGCAGAGCTTGCGCCATAACCTGGGTTGCGAGCATGGTGTCAAATCAGCCGCATGAACGCAGTCGCTTAAGATTTCTGCTCAGTTGGCCCCGAAGACGCCAGTGCGCTCTTCGGGGCTTCTTGTTTGCGCAGCCAGACGCTGACATGCTCTGGTTGCAGCGTCTCGTCCACCACGCGCACCAGCTCGGCCAGCAGCGCGTCCAGGTCGGTCTCGTCGCGCGCGGTGACGGCGAACTGCGCCAGCACCTGCTGGGCGTTGTACTTCTTGCGGAAGAAGCG
>JAJTXO010000218.1 GCA_021463315.1 Caldilineales bacterium
GCCAGCCGCCAGCGCCGCGGCCATGCTGGCCAGCGCATCGCCCCGGCGCGGCTCGATGCAGCGGGCCATCGGCTCAGGCAGCGTCTGCCACAGGCTGGCCCGCTCAGGAAAGTCGGCCAGATCCAGCGTCACCACCCGGGCGTCGGCCCGGTGCGCCACAGCCGAAGCGATGCAGGCAGCCGACACCCCGCGCGCGGTGCCGGTTTCCAGCACGCGGCCGCAGCCGTTGGCCCGCAACAGGTAGTGCAGCAGCGCGAAGAGCGGAAAGGTGGCCGGGTCGCTGACCTGTCCACGGCGGCCGTCCACCGTGCCGTAGAAGGACCAGGCCAGCGCGGGCAGGCCGTGGCGAGCCAGCCAGGCGCGCAGGGCATCCAGGAACGCCGCGTAGCCGTCGCCGTGGCCGGACCCGGCCAGCGGCTCGGCCACCCGGCCATAGACCCCCTTCCAACGGCCATACTGGCGCTTGCCCACGCCGCTGAAGTGCAGCACGCGCACCGGGCGGCCCTGCCAGTCGCCGTGCAGCCGGCCGCCCGTGTCGTGCAGCGCAACCTCCTGGGCGTGCAGTTGGACGTTGTAGGTCCCGTCCAGCTCCACGCCGCAGTCCAGCCGCGCCAGCGCCAGGTTGAAGACCAGTTGGTTGCGCCACCAGACATCGCGGCGCTCGTCGGCCCAGGCTGCGGCCCCGGACATGCCGCGAATGGCCGCATCCAGCGCCAGCAACGCCGAGCGGCCGCCGGCAAACAGCCCGTCGTTGACCACCAGCGGATAGGCCGCCTCGCCGTCCACGCTGCCCAGGATGCGCGCCAGATCGCTCTCCTTGCCGCCGTAGGCTGTGACCAGCGCGTGGCCGACGCTGTGCAGCCCGCGGCCGTTGCCCTCCCGACAGGCCAGGATGCTGCCCTCAGGACAGGCATCCAGCGCCGCGAACACCGGCCGCAGATCCCCCAGCACCAGCATATCCGCGTCCAGGCAGAGGTAGTGCGCGGCGTCCACCACGTGCGCCGCGGAGTAGAGGATCGCCTTGCTGGCCGCGTTGACCTGGGAGCGCGGCTGGCAGCGCACGGTCATGGCGCGGTACTTGGCGGCCACCTGCTCGGCGGCCGGGCTGTGGCCCAGGATGAAGACCAGCAACAGGGCATCCTGGCAGCCGCCGTTGGCCAGCACCGACCCCAGCATGTCGTCCAGCATCGCCTCGAAGCCGGTCGAGACCACGGTGGCGATGCAGCGCCGCGCCCGCGGCAGCCGCTGCGGCAGGGCGATCTCGGCCCGGCCCAGGCAATCCACCAGGACGCGCGCCGGCTGGGCCGCGGCCGCCTCCTCGAGCTGCGGGTCCAGCCAGACCGCGTGGCACCAGGGCCAGCGGGTGGTGCGCACGGCCAGCTCCAGCGTCTGCGCGCCGGCCAGGTCGGCTGCCAGATCGCGCGGCGGCTCGCCGGCGGCCACGTGGACCAGCGCGACCTGGCGGCCATCGGCGCGCACCACGAAGTCGGCGTGCGTGGCCTGGCCGGCCGCGTCGTCGTTCAGCGCGACCTGGCAGCGGAACGCGCCGAAGCGGCCGCCCAGTTGGTAGAGCAGCCGCGCCGGGGGGTGGGTGCTCAGGCTGTGGGGATAGGCCCGGCCCTGCACCCGCACCTGCTTGCCCTCATAGCCCAGGCTGCCCCGCGTGCCCAACTGGCCGTAGCCGACGCTCATTTGCGCGGGGGTGATGGTGTCGAGATACATGGTTGCTAGTGCGCCAGGCGCAATGACAGGCGCCGCATGAACGAGGCGTTAGGCCGCGCTTGGATCGCGCTGCGGGGCGACGGTGGGCTTGGGGGCTGCCCGGGCCAGGGTCTCGGCCATGGTCGATCACGGCGACGCCACGAACGCGCTGAAGGCGCTGGGCGTCAGTTTGCCCAGGATCTGGATGTAGTGGTAGATGCCGAAGGTCGGCTGGTCGGCGAAGTAGCGGGCGAAGTTGCTGCCATCGGTGGCCAGCGTCTCCAGGTGCTGGCCGCTGTTGGTGACCTCCGGCTCGTACAGGCGCATGGCCCCGCTGGCGCCGTCCTTGAACACCAGGAGCTGATGGCCCAGTTGGCGGTCGCGCACGATCGCGTCGATGGCGCTGTGCGCCGGCCGCCGGTCGGTGTTGATGCGCCGGATGCGAACCCGCCGACCGTTGACCTGCACCACGATGCTGTCCCCCTCGGCCACCTCGATCCCCTGCTCGCTCAGGTCGTCGAAGGCCACGTTGAACACCACCTGCCAGGTGTTGACCAGCACCTGCTCGCCCGCCTTCAGGGTGTTGACCTGGGCGATCACCTCGGCTGGGTTGTTGCACCAGATGTCCAGCCGCTGCAAGGTGGTCTCCAGGTCCAGCGACGGCGCCATCTGCCGCAGGATATCGGCCGCCGGCGTGCCGTTGACATCGTTGTAGAACAGGTCGTGCAGCGCCTCCTGCGCCCAGCTCAGGTCGCCAAAGGTGGCGCGCTGGTCCTCGATGCGGCCGATGATGTACTCCAGCACGTCGATGGCGGTCCGCTCGCGCTGGCCCTGCGGCCGGGACATCATCCCCTCCAGGATCATCGCGCGCAGATAGTGCGTCACCGCGGCCGGGCCGCGCGGGATGCGGCTGGCCATAGCCACCGCCTGCACGCAGCGAATGGCGTCGCTGTCGGTGCCAGCCACCGTGTCGTACTGGCCCAGCCGGGTCAGGATCGTGTCGCCATCCCAGCCGCCGCCGCGGAAGGGCAGCGGATCCGTCGGCGTCGGCGCGTTGCGGGCAACCGTCGCCGCATCGTGGGCCAGCGTCACGCCGCCGCTGGAGACCCCCTGGCCGGCCAGGTTGCCCAGCCCCGGCACAGCCCGCTCCACCGGGTTGCGCGTGCTGGTGATGGTCGCCGGCGGCATGGCAACCACATCGCGCTGCACCGCGGCGGTCCGGCCGCCTGCCTGCTGCGCCACGTGGGTCAGCTCATGGGCCAACAGCCGCTGGCCAGCCGCGGTGTGCGGCGCATACTGGCCGGGGCCAAAGACGATATCGCGGCCGCTGGTGTAGGCGCGCGCGCCGATCTCCTGCGCCGACTGGGCCGCCGCGCCATCGCTGTGGATGCGCACGTCGCCCAAGTTTTGGCCGAAATTCGCCTGGGCAAACGCGCGCGCCGCCGAGTTGGGCGACTGGCCGGGCGACTGCAAGGCGGCGTGAACGCTGGCCGGGGCAGCGCCACCCGACGCCACGCCGGCTGAAGAACCCTCGGGCGAACGCATGACCTGGTCAGCCGTCGCGTCCGCCTCGCGCTCCAACGGATCGTTGGCCGCGCCCACCTCCAGCTTGGCCTGCACCGGCGGCCCCAGCCGCGTGGCTGGCCCGGCGTTATAAAGCGCGCCGCTGCGTTGCCCGGCCTGCGGCAAGGGCTGGCTGCGCTCGCCTGCATCGCCCGGCTCGTTGGCCACACCGCCGGGCCTGAATCTACGCCACACTCGTCTCGCGGTCATGGTGCGCTCCTTTGTCAGTCATCCACCGAACGCGCGGGCCTGGGCCGGTAGGGCGGCCCTTCGCTGCCGCCCAGGTTGACGCGGTACATCTCCGGCGCAGCAGGGGCGAACAGCGCCAGCCCCGCCACCGTCCCATCGTCGGCCACGTAGGCTGCCAGCCCAGCCGCGCCCCAGACCTGCTGCACTGTGCCGGGCCGGCGGCTGGGCGCGTCGATGAGCGCCGCCTCGGCCGGCCCCAGCGCCACGTCGATGGCCGCCGCCGCGCCCGGCGACCAGTCCGCCCAGACCAGGAAGGCATGTCCGGCGTCGTCGAAAAAGACCCGCAAGGGGCCGGGGTGGCCGGCAAAGTCCCGGTACGCCACAGGCACGGCGGCCAGCCGGCCGACGCCGGCCGCGATCTCGCCAGCCGACAGCGCGGCAAAGTCCTCGGCGGTGCAGCCGGCCGGCAGCCCCGACCAGCCGTTGAAATCGCCGGCCAGCACGGCGGCCAGCGCGGCGCGACGCTCTTGTTGGTTCATGGCATGCCCTGGGTCAGGATGCTCTGGCCCGGCCTGACCACCGCGTTGGCTGGCAGTCCGTTCAGGCTGGCCAACTGGCTGACCGGCGTTTGGGTGCGGTAGGCCACGTCGGCCAGGGTGCGCACGCCGCTGGGCGGCACGGTGAAGGTCTGCGTCGCCGTGGCCGCGGCGGCCGAGGCGGGGCCGCGCCGCTCGTAGCCGATCAGCTCCATCCGCCCGGTCAGGAAGGCAGCCTCGAAGTTGGCGCGGCCAAACGCCGTTTCGATGTCGCGCGCCTGCTCGAACTGCGGATGATAATGGGCGTCATTGATGGGTGGGATGACCGTTGCGCTGTGGGCCAGCGCGCGGCCCTCCACGGCCGCGCGCAGCGCCGCGCTCCCAGGGATGGCCGGGCCGATGCGGCTCCAGGCGTGGTCGGTCATCAGGCTGGCGCCGCCCTCCACCAGCACCGAGCGATCGTCGCCGCCCAGCTCCCCGGCGTATCGGTAGTAGTTCGGGTGGTTGAGGGTGTGGAAGTACTCGTGGATCATGGTCTGGAACGCCTTCCAGCGGACGCGGCGGGTTGCAGCCGGGGTGGCGCCCTCGAAGGGCTGAATCGAAACGATGCCGCTGTTGTTCAGCGCTGGCCAGCCGCGGTCCACCACCTCCAGCCGCGTGCGGTTGCTGCCATGCGCTACGTAGTCGGTTTTGAAGGTATCGGCGATGGTACGCTCCGGCCGGCCGGGCGAGTGATCGGCGTTGTGGCGCGCCCGCACCACGCCCATCTCCTCCTGATTGTCCACCAGGTAGCGAATCATGTCGGCAGCGTCGCCGGCGCGCTGCGAGGCGTCGCGCAGATTGACGCCCGAATGAAAGCGCGGCCCGAACTGCCGGCTGACGCCGTAGATCGCGTCCACCTGCTGCTTGGCCGCGTCGCCAATCGGCTCGAACGCGCTGACATCGCCGGCCGCACCGCCGCCGATGCGCGGCCGGGCGAACATGGCGTTGGCAGCCGTGTACCAGGGTCCGACCAGCGCGTCCATCTCGGCCCACAGGTCCTGGCGATAGGTGCGATTGACGCCGCCGACGCTCACCGTATCCTGGAACCCCTGGCGCACCGTGGTGGTGACGCCGCCCACCGTGGTGGTGGTGGTCGCCGTGCCCGGTGTGATCAGGGCCGTATTGCGGCTTGCGACCTGCTGCGCGGTCGGCGGACCGGTGCCGCTGAGCGGGCCGTTGCGCCGCGACGTGCCGCCGACGAAGGCGGCCTTGAAGCGCGCCAGCCCGCGGAAGGTGGCTGCGATGTCCGCGTTGTTCACCGGATCCGGCCCGGCGTTGACCCGCGCCCGATCGGCCGTGTACTCCGGGCTGGTCATGTTCCAGTTGGCGTGCAGCGCGTCTTGCAGGAGGTAGATATCGGGCCGGGCGTTGGAGCGGCTGTTGGAGACTGACGCGCTCAGCGTGACGCCCAGCAGCGCCAGCGCCACCTGGTCGTTGATGGAGGGATCTTCGTTGCGGCGCAGCGCGGCGATGGTGGCCGGAATGCTGGCAGCCGTCAGGCGGCTGTCGGCCGGACGGGCGCTGACGCTGGTCTGCTCGGTCGCGTAGTCGGCGTTGGTGATGGACCAGATGCGGTTCAGGTTGCGCAGCACGAAGAGCACGTCCTCGCGCACGTTGGCGTCGGCGCCCTCCAGGTCGCCGACGTAGCGCCCGGAGATGAGCTGGACGAAGGTGGTCCCGCCGCCAGCCGTGGCAACGGGCGGCGGCGCGGGCTGGCGCGCCACCACGCCGCCGGCTGCGGGTGTGACGGCCGGCTGGCTGGCCGTCGCACCGGCCAGCAGGGTCTGGCTGGCCGCGCTGGCCTCCCGCTCCAGCGGACTGTGTGCGCTGCCGATGGTCAGATGCGGCGACGGCGGGCCGGCGTCTCCTTGAGCCACATGCACCAGCTCGTGCGCCAACAGTCGCTGGCCCTCGGCGGTGTGCGGCTGATAGGCGCCGCGGGCAAACACCACGTCGCGGCCCACGGTGTAGGCCCGCGCCTGGATGGCGTCGGCGCTGGCCGCGGCCGGGCCATCGGTGTGCAGGCGCACCCCGCCCAAATCGCGGCCCAGCCCCGCCTCGAGGCGAGTGCGCAGCGACGGCTCCAGCGGCTGCCCGGCCGCGCCGACGGCATCGTAGACCGAGCGCGGGGCCGGACTGCCAGCCAACGCATCCTCCGACCCGCGCGCCGCCCGCAACACCTGGCCCCCGCCGCCCAGCCCGACCACCGGCGCGGCGTAGCCCAGCGCGCCCAGGCCGCGCCGCGCGGGCGCGGCATCCGGCTGGAAACCGCGCCCGCGCGAGCCAGCGTCTGGCGCCGCGCGGGGTGCGCGCTTGTTGGGGGCGTGAATTGCTACGTCCATCGTCATAGTTCGGTCCCGCCGGGGAATGAAGCCCGGCTACACAACGGCGCCCGTTGAAACGGGCTTTCCCATCGACGCATCCGCCAGCCCCGTTCACGGGGCGCTGCTGCGTAGCCGGGCGATGAATCGCCCGGCGGCCTTCGCCCGGCGGCCTTCGCCCGGCGGCCTTCGCCCGGCGGACGCTCGCGCCGGCGGACACTCGCGCCAGCGCGGTCCCGCCGGGGAATGAAGTTCCCCGGCTACACAACGGCGCCCGTTGAAACGGGCTTACGCATCGACGCATCCGCCAGCCCCGTT
>JAJTXO010000219.1 GCA_021463315.1 Caldilineales bacterium
CTCCCGTCACTCTCAGAGTCAAGGCGACCTTGCAGGAAGTTCTATTCGGTTGTTAAAATGCCATCGGTGACACGCGTCGGTTGTATCCCGTATGTCACGAGTTACGCATTACTCGTTACGCCCACATCCACACACACACCTCCCACCATTCCGGGTTACGAGTTACGAGTTACTCGTTACGCCCACCCCAGCCTCCAGCCATATCACTCCTCACATCTCACGCTATGGACCTACCCCTCCTAATCTCCATTGTCGCCGTTGCGATCCATGCCGGCACGTCGCTGGTGTACGCCTCGGTAGGCGAGATCTTCACCGAGCGCTCCGGCATTCTCAACCTGGGCGTCGAAGGCATGATGATCATGGGCGCGGTGACGGCCTTTGCCACCGCCGTCCACACCGGCAGCCTGGCGGCCGCGCTGATGGCCGCGATGGCGGTCGGCGGCGCGCTGGCGCTGATCCACGCCTTCCTGACCATCTCGCTGCGCGCCGATCAGGTGGTCTCTGGCCTGGCTCTGACCATTTTCGGCGTCGGTCTGGCCAGTTTTCTGGGCCAACGGCTGGGGCACGGGGGCAAGACGCTGGTTGGAGTGGTGGGACCGCGCTTCCGCCCCGTGGCAATCCCTGGGCTGTCCGACATTCCGGTCATCGGCGATGCGCTCTTCAACCAGGATCTGATGGTCTATGCCATGTATCTGCTGGTGCCGATCGCGGCCTATTTCATCTATCGCACACGGCCCGGTCTGCATCTGCGCGCGGTGGGGGAGAACCCCGGCACAGCCGACGCGCTGGGGATCGGCGTCTATCGCAGCCGCTACCTGTACACCGTTCTGGGCGGCATGTTGGTCGCGTTGGGCGGCGCGCATCTCAGCCTGAGCTACACCCCTGGCTGGACCGATGGCCTGACCGGCGGCCGCGGCTGGATCGCCATCGCTCTGGTGATCTTCGCGCTGTGGAACCCCTACCGGGCGCTGCTGGGTGCGCTGCTCTTCGGCGGCGTCAACGCGATCCAGTTCCGCTTGCAGGCCATGGGCGCCACCATCCCCGCGCCCTTCCTCAACATGCTGCCCTACCTCTTCACCATTTTAGTGCTGACGCTGGTGACGGTGTACGAGAAGACCAGCAAGCGGGTCGGCGCGCCGGCCGCGCTGGGCCTGCCCTACGTGCGCGGGGAGCGCACCGGCTGACGAGGTTCGCCTTGGATCCCTCCGACGATCTGGCCTGGTACTGGGAAAGCCGCTACGCCTGGGGCGAGACCCCCTGGGATACCGGCATCACGCCGCCGGAGCTGCACGAGCTGGTGGACAGCGGCCAGCTCCAGCCGCCCGGCGTGACGCTGGACCTGGGCTGCGGCACCGGCCTCAACGCCAATTTCCTGGCCAGGCTGGGCTTCACGGCCATCGGCGTGGATCTGGCCCCCACAGCCATCGCTCAGGCGCAGCGCGATGCGCAGCAGGCCGGCCTGCCGGCGCTCTTCTTCGTCGGCGACGTGGCGCATCTGCCGCTGGAGGGTGTGCAGGCCTGCTTTGCGCTGGACATGGGCTGTCTGCACAGCCTGTCTGACGAAAACCGCGACCGCTACGCCCGGTCGTTGGCGGGGCTGATGGCGCCGGGCGGACTGTATATGCTGTATGGCTTCGACTACGTTCCTGACCACGAACGCGGCCTGTTCGGTTTCAGGCCAGACGAGATCGCCCACCGCTTCGCGCCCCACTTCGACCTGGTATGGCTGCGCCCCAGCCTGCAGAAAACTTTTCCCGTAGCCTGGTATCTCCTGCAGCGGCGCTAGACCACCACCTCCAGCCGCGCCGGCTCCACGACGATCTCCACCCGCAGTGCATCGTTCTCCAGAATCTCGCCGTCTGCATGGAGGGGCAAGGGAGTGGCGGACTCCACCACCAGCCGCGTGCTGCGCGCCAGCTCCACCGCGGGCTCGCCGCGGTGCGTGCCCTGCATGGCCTTGGGCAACAGGCGCAGAATCTGCAGGCGGGGCAAGGCATCCACGATGCACAGGTCCAACAGACCATCGTCGGGCACGGCGTTCGGGTTGACCAGGAAGCCGCCGCCGTTGCGCCGGTTGTTGCCCACCGAGATCATCAGAATCTGCTTGGCCAGCCGGTCGCCATCGTCCTTGTAGATATCGACCACCGGGAAGGGATAGCTGGCCATGGCGCGGAAGACCGCCAGCAGGTACTGCGGCTGGCCGCGCAGCCAGGTGATGCGATGCGCCTCGATGCCGATCATGGCCTCGAAGGCCAGACCCACGTTGTTGTCGAACCAGCGATCGTTGACCCGGCCCAGGTCGATGCGCCGCGTCTGCCCCTTGGCCATCTGCGCGGCAGCCTGGCGCAGATTCAGCGAAATACCCAGCGAGGCCGCAAAATCGTTGCCCGATCCGATGGGCATCACCCCCAACCGGCTGGTGGCGCCCTCAGCTTCGGCCAGCATCAAGCCGTTGACCACCTCGTTGATGGTGCCATCGCCGCCGGCCGCCACGATCAGCTCCCAGCCGGCCAGCGCGGCGCGCTGGGCCAGCTCGATGGCATGGCCGCGAGCTTCAGACACCACCGATTCGTAGGCTATGCCCGCAGCCTGCAGGGCCGCCTGCACCTCGTGCGCGCGTTTGTAGCCGCGCCCGCGGCCGGCCTGGGGATTGAAGACGACAAGTACGTTATGTGTCACGGAAGGAGCTCCCGGCAGTCGGATTTGGTGCGGGAGTGTAGCACGAATCGAGCGCTTTGGCAATGCGCCGCCCGGCTGATCGACCATGTTGGCACATGGGTGGTTACGCGGTATAATGCGGCTTCGTTTAGCATCGACCATCCCGGAGACCGTCATGCCGCCCCCGATATCCGACTGCGATCCCGTCACCTACGCCACACGCCACCCTGTGCCCATGGTCCGCGTTCGGGGCAGCCACTACGAGATGGGCCGCCAGGTGGGCGTCCATCGTCGTGAGGTGATCCATACCACGCTGGGCACCTATCGTGGCCTGTTCCAGAGCGAGGCCGTGCGTCTGCAGATCTACAGTTGGGGCGAGGCGATCCTGCACGCGCGCAAGTACCTGCCCTTTGCCGAGGAGAGCATGCCGCAATATGTGGAAGAGCTGCGGGGCGTCGCGGACGGGGCCGGCCTGGACTTCAACGACCTGCTGGTGCTGAACTGCATGGAGGCGATCACCGAGGACGCGCTGCACCGCGGCTGCACCAGCCTGGCGGTCAGCCCGGAGCTGACGGCTGAAGGTGCGCTGCTGGTGGGGCACAACGAGGACTGGCTGCCCGAGGATTTCGAGTCGGTCTATCTGATCCATGCCCAGCCCGACGACGAGCCGGCTTTTCTGGCCATCACCTACGGCGGCCTGCTGCCCAACATCGGCTTCAACCAGTACGGTATCGCCCAGTGCTGCGATTCGGTCTATCCCAACGACGCGCGCATCGGCGTGCCGCGCATCTTCGTCTCGCGCGCGGTGCTGGCCGCCAGAACGCCGGCCGACGCCATCAAGGCCGCGCTCCACCGGCGCCGCGCGGCCGGCTACAACCATCTGATCGCCCACGCCAGCGGTGAGATCTACAACGTGGAGGTCTCGGCCAGAGATTTCGAGCTGATCTATGGGCTGGATGGCGTGGTCGCCCACACCAACCACTATATCTCGCGCCACATGCGCGCTATCGAGCGCAACAGCGAGGAGCTGATCGGCTCACGGGTGCGCTACAACCGCGCCCTGCGTCTGCTGCACAACCAGCAGGGCCAGGTCAGCCGCGCCTCGATCCAAACCCTGCTCAGCGATCACGTCAACTTCCCCGAATCGATCTGCAA
This sequence comes from Caldilineales bacterium, assembly GCA_021463315.1. GTDB lineage: Bacteria > Chloroflexota > Anaerolineae > JAAEKA01 > JAAEKA01 > JAAEKA01. The sequence goes on from JAJTXO010000219.1 coordinate 3,814, forward strand.
CCATGTCAGCCTGGACGATTACCCGCTGGATCGCCAGCAGACCATCGCCGCGCTGGTGATGGACCTGACCAACCTGACCCTGGATGTGGCCTGGGGCACCCCCTGCTGCTCAGAATATCACACCTTCCGGCTGGACGCGCCGCCGCTGATGAACGATGAACGATGAAGGATGAACGATGAATCCTGATCTCCGGATTCATCCTTCATCGTTCATCCTTCATCCTTCCCCGAGTCCCCATGCACATCATCCCCTACGCCGATCTGACCTGGCCCGAAGTCGCCGCCCTGCCCCGCGATCTGCCCATGCTGATCCCGCTGGGGCTGGGCGAGTACGACCTGGAGGCGGTAGCCAGCCAGCTCAAGGCCACGGACATCTGCCTGCTGCCGGCCATCCCCTACGGCTTCCGGCGGACTGACGGCGATCCGCTGGCCAGCCTGGCCGCGCCTCCGGGGCTGTGGGCCCAAGTGCTGGCTGGCGCGGCCAAGGAACTGCGCGCGCAGGGCTTCCGCCGCGTGGTCTTGCTCAACGGTCACGGCGGCTTTGCGCAAACCCGCGGCGGCGCGCGGCTGCTCAGCGCGCCCTACCAGGCCCAGCCAGCGCCGCCCTGGCCGGCCGACCTGGCCCAGCGCACGGTGGTGGTCAGCACCGGCCACACCGAGCAACACGGCCATCATCTGCCGCTGAGCACCGACACGGTGATCGTTCAGGCCATCGCCGATGGGCTGGCGCAGCGCGCGCCGGGCGAGGTGGTCTGCCTGCCCGCCTGGCCCTATGGCGTCAGCACCCACACGCGCGAGTTTCCCGGCACCCTCAACCTGGGTGGCCGGGTCTTCGAGGATTTCTTCCTGGCCCTGGTCGACCGGCTGGCCGCGCTGGGCGCAGAGACGATCTACTTCTCCAACGGCCACGGCGGCAACCATTCCTTTCTGGTCAACGTGGTCAAGCTGGCTGGCGAGCGCCATCCGCAGCGCTTCATCGCCACCGAGTGGCTGCACACCACCGGCCCCGCGCTGGCCCGCTATCGCCAGTCGGCCATCGGCGGCATGGGCCACGGCGGCGAGCTGGAGACCAGCTATCTGCTGCACCTGCGCCCCGAGCTGGTGCGCATGGAGCGGGCCACCACCGAGACCAACTTTATCAGCACGCCCGGCTACACCATGGACTGGGTAGAGAGCGGCCGGCTGATCGCCAACCCACCCTGGAGCGACGACACGAGCAGCGGGATCTACGGCGATGGCCGGCTGGGCAGTGCGGAGAAAGGCCGGCTGTGGCTGGCGGCCGCGGTCGAGGAAAAGCTGGAGACCGTGCGCGAGCTGCGTGAGCAGCACACCCTGCGCCAGATCCAGCGGGCCTGGCGCGCGGAAACGGCTGGCGAGCGATGACCCTGGCTCACCGATTCCAAGAATAGACGAAATCTCGTTTCATAAGGAGCTTTACAGCATGCTGACAGAGGCACAGGCGATCAAAGAACAGTTGGTGCAGTGGCGACGGACCATCCATCAGTGGCCGGAGCTGGGCTTCGACCTGCCGCGCACCGCCGCGCTGGTGGCGGAAACGCTGGCCGAGCTGGGCGTGGAAATGCGCACGGGCGTGGGCAAGAGCGGCGTGGTGGCCTATCTGGGCGATGGCAACGGACCGGTGATCGGCGTGCGGGCCGACATGGACGCGCTGCCCATCCTGGAAGAAAACGCTGTGCCCTACGCCTCGCAGGCACCAGGCAAGATGCACGCCTGTGGCCACGACAGCCACACAGCCATGTTGCTGGGCGTGGCCGCTCTGCTCAGCCAGCGTAGCTTCCCCGGCCAGGTGCGCCTGCTCTTCCAGCCCTCCGAGGAAGGGGGCTACGACAACGGCATCAGCGGCGCGCCGCGCATGATCGAAGATGGCGCGCTGGACGGCGTCGACGCGGTGATCGCGCTGCACGTCCACGGCACCTTCGAGACCGGCCAGGTGATGATCGACGAGGGCGTGGTGGGCGCGGCCGTAGACACCTTCCGCGCCGACATTCGCGGCCGAGGCGGCCACGGCGCCTATCCGCACGAGACGCTGGATCCCATCTGGCTGACCAGCCAGGTGCTCAACGCGCTCTACGCCATCCCCTCGCGGCGCATCACCCCGCTGCAGCCGTCGGTGGTGACGGTAGGCGTGGTGCGCGGCGGCACGGCCGACAACGTGATCCCCAGCTCGGTGCGCCTGGAGGGCACGCTGCGTAGCTTCGACCCCGGCGTGCGCGAGCAATTGGTGCAGGACGTGGAGCGGGCCATGGGGGTGGTGCGCGCCTTCGGCGGCGATTACCATCTGCGCATCGAGCGCGGCTATCCGCCGCTGTACAACGATCCGGCCGCGGCCGGCTGGCTGCGCACCGTGGCCGGCGAGCTGTTGGGCGAGGACAGCGTGGCCGATGGCAACGTCTCCATGGGCGCAGAGGATTTCGCCTACATGACCCAGCGCGCGCCCGGAGCGATGTTCGGCCTGGGGGTCAAGTCGCCTGGCGGCGACGCGCGCTATCTGCACACCCCCACGTTCGATCTGGACGAGGACGCTCTGCCCATCGGCGCGGCCATTCTGGCCGAGACCGCGCTGCGCTACGTGCGCGGCCAGTTGCCCCGCTAGCTCAGACGGGCGTCAGGTATCTCCCTACTTGCCGCTCCCGTCGGTTTTGCACCGGCGGGAGCGGCAAGCCCGAGGAGCGCCGCCGCGCGTTCACCGGTCGCCGTTGGCGGCTTCCAGACGAGCCAGGCGGGCGCGCAGGCGGGCGATCTCAGCCTCGGCCGCGTCTGCCCGCTGCGCCTCGGCCTCTGCCCGCTGCGCCTCGGCCTCTGCCCGCTGCGCCTCGGCCTCTGCCCGCTGCGCCTC
>JAJTXO010000022.1 GCA_021463315.1 Caldilineales bacterium
CACCCAAGAAGACTGGTATCTAGAACTGGCCTGAAGACGAGCGTCCGCACGAGCGCCTCCTCAAGCATGGCCCAGAAGCGTTGACTGATGCTGAGCTACTGTCGGTCTTGCTGCGCAGCGGCGTGGAGGGCAAGAACGCCATCGAGCTGGGCCGAGAGTTGTTGCTGCGCTTTGGCTCCCTGCAGGCAATGATGGCTGCTCCCGTCTCCGGCTGGGATGGCATCAAGGGCTTGGGCGACGCGAAGGTAGCGCAGTTGATAGCAGCGCTGGAGTTGGGAAGGCGAGCAGCCGCACCCGGCAGACGAGAGGATACGGTGATCAAATCCACGGCGCAGGCCGCCGATTATCTCGCCACCCGCTTGCGTGGATTGGCCGAGGAACACTTCCGCGTGATCTATCTCAACAGGCGCGGCCGGCTGCTGGATGACGCTTTGATCGCCAAAGGCTCGGTCAACACAGTACACCCACCAGTGCGGTCCATCGTGGCGCGTGCTCTACAGGCCAACGCATCGGCCTTGGTTGCTGCACACAACCATCCCTCTGGCCAGGCCGAACCGAGCGCGGTCGACAAGGAACTGACCCGTGACATCATTGCGGCCTGCCATCCCCTGGGCATCGCCGTGCTGGATCATGTGATCGTGGCTGAAAGCGAGCATTTCAGCTTTGCCGACACGGGCCTACTGCGCGAGCTAAGCCTGGCCACGTTGACGCCACTGCCTGTCAAATCGTGAGGACGACCGCATGAACGAAGAACTGCGCCAGATGGTAATCGAGACGCTCCGCCGAGGCGAGGAACTGCCTGCCGAATGGGCGTCGATGCTGTTCCCGCCTCAGAAACGCGAGTACGAGCTAACTTACGTGGGCAAGGAACGCCAAGAGGAGATCATCGCTGGCACGCTTGCGGTTCCGCTCCAACCAGTGCGAACTTACGGTGAAACCCTGACATCAGATGCGTGGCATGACATGCTCATCTTCGGCGACAATCTGCAGGCCATGAAGATCTTGCTGGAGATGAAACAAGCGGGAAAACTCATCAACGCAAATGGAACTAATGGCGTGAAGCTGGTGTACATCGATCCACCTTTTGCTACTCAAAGAGAATTCGCTGGGAGCCAAGATCAGAAAGCATACCAGGACAAGATCGCCGGATCGCAGTTTCTTGAGTTTCTTCGGAGACGACTCGTTCTTATTCATGATCTCTTGTCACCGGATGGCGCGCTATACATCCATCTTGATTGGAGGAAGTGTCACTACGTTAAAGCACTAACCGACGAGATCTTCGCTGAGGGGAATTTCCAAAACGAGATCATTTGGCAGCGATTGTCGGCAAGAAGCGACTCGAAGACATACAATCATATTCACGATACCATCCTGTTCTACACCAAGACCCAGTCTTTCGATTTCGAGACACAATACTCAGACTACTCCAAGGAGTACATCAGTAAGTTCTATCGTTACCAGGATGAGGATGGCCGTCTGTATAGCATCGGTGATCTCACCGCAAGAGGTCTTCGTAACGGCGAGACGGGACAGGAGTGGCGCGGCATTAATCCCTCGGAATTGGGAAACCATTGGAAAGTAAAGCCTAGCACTCTCGATAAGCTCGACACTGAAGGGAGGATTTACTGGCCCCCAAATGGAAGAGTGCCGAGGCTGAAGCTGTATCTCGATGAGCGCAAGGGAAGACCTCTTCAGTCAATATGGAGTGACATTTCCCCCATTCAATTTGCGTCCTCGGAAAACTCCGCATATCCCACTCAGAAACCCGAGGCACTGGTGTCACGGGTTATCCGATCATCGTCACAACCGGGCGATATCGTCCTCGACGCCTTCGCCGGCTCCGGTACTACCTGCGCAGTAGCCGAGAAGTTGGGACGGCGTTGGATCGCCATCGACAGCGGTAAACTGGCCATCTACACGATCCAGAAGCGCATGTTGTCGCTCAAGGAAGATATTGGTCAGAAGGGCAAGCCGCTGACGCCCAAATCGTTCACGCTCTACAACGCCGGTTTGTACGATTTCTCCACCTTGCGTCAGCTTCCCTGGCAGGACTGGCGTTTCTTTGCCTTGCAGTTGTTCGGCTGCCGCGATGAACCGCACAGCATCGGCGGTCTGAAGCTGGACGGTAAGCGTCAGGGCGCTAGTGTGCTGGTGTTTGACCATCTTTCGCAGTCGGGCCGGCGGATCGACGAGGAAACGATCCAGACCATCCATGCTGCGGTGGGGGACAAGGTGGGCAGCCGCTTCTACATCATCGCCCCGCGCGGCGTCTTCGACTTCCAGCAGGATTACATCGACCTGGATAGCGTGCGCTACTACGCCCTGCGCATCCCCTACTCCTTCATCAACGAGCTGCACCATCGCGAGTTCACGGCGCTCAAGCAGCCATCCGATGAGACCGACGTCAACGCGCTTGTCGATGCGGTAGGCTTCGACTTCATTCGCCCGCCGCAGGTGACTTGGGCAGCGGGACTGGCTGAGATCCCAACCATAGCCGGCTCTGCTACGCCAGCGCAGCAAGCCTACGTGCAGGTGGAGGCGTTCGAGAGCCGAGCCTACATCCGCGGTCAGGACACACGCGGTGGTATCGAAACGTTGTCACTGGTTCTGGTGGACCTGGACTACGATGGGGACATCTTTGTGGCTGACCAGATGCACTTCGCCGCAGAGCTCAAGGCCAATGAGTGGCGCATCTGGTTAGCGCCTGATCGGGTGGGCGCGCAAGCCATGGTCGTCTTCATCGACATCTTCGGCAACGAGGCGCGAGAGATCGTGCGTCCAGAACATTTCGGCCTGCTGACACCGACGCCTGCAACGGCCGTCGTCGGAGGAGTGTAGCCCTATGCCCAGCGACCCCAACTTGCAGCGCTTTCGCAACGAGGACCTGGTGCTGCGTGTCAGCCCGGCGGTGGCTCGCGGGCGCTGGGATGAAAGCCGTTACGAGGAGTTCATCGACGAGCTGTGCGGTAGTCGTGAGTATCAGAAAGAGGCCATCCGCACCGCTCTTCGCTTCTTGCTCGGCGGCGAATATAACAGCTTGCGGGACCTGGCCCGCCAGAACTTCCAGCAAAACCCGCTGCTAGCGGCGCGCCACGGCTCCTGGACGAACCTCGAGCGCAGCCTGCAATTCCCCGATCAGTTGGCGGCGTCGCTCGACATGGCCACCGGCGCGGGCAAAAGTTACGTGCTCTATGGCATCGCAACCATCATGCTGGCCGAAGGCGCCGTGGATCGAGTGCTGTTGCTCTGTCCTTCCACCACCATCGAGTTGGGCCTGACCGAGAAGTTTCGCCTGCTCGCCAGCAGCGGCGACCTGCGCGACCTGCTGCCAGAAGACGCGCGCGTGACCACGCCGCGCGTCATCCAGGCTGACCAGACCATTGTCGATGGCAGTATCTGCATCGAGAACTATCATGCCATCCTGCAGCACGTTGGCTCCTCTATTCGTGACAGCCTGATGGGTAAAGGCGCACGCACGCTGGTGCTCAACGATGAGGCGCACCATGTAGTCAACGAGTCGAAAGCCCAGACCAAACGATGGAAGGAGTTCCTACAAAACACCGACTACGGTTTCCGCCTCATCATTGGAGTCTCCGGCACCTGCTATGTGGGCAACGATTACTTCAACGACGTGATCTTCCGCTACTCCTTGCGCACTGCCATTGAGGAGCGCTACGCCAAGAAGGTTCACTACGTGGCCGAGATGCCCAGCACCGACGAGCGCGAGGAGAAGTGGCAGTTGATCGTCAATCGTCACGAAGAGATCAAGCGCAGACTCAGAAATCGGAAGCTGCTGCCCATGACCATCATTGTCACGCCCACCATCGAACGTTGCAAGAACGTGGCCGAGGAGCTCAAGGGCTTTTTGGTCCACCACGAGGGCCGCGATCCTGACGCTGTGCAAGAGCAGGTGTTGGTCGTCTACAACAACGCTCCGGACGTGCGTCGCCTGCCCTACGTGGACGGCCTCACCAACAAAGTCGAGTGGATCGTATCTGTTTCCATGTTGAACGAAGGTTGGGACGTCAAGCGCGTCTTCCAAATCGTGCCACACGAAGAGCGCGCCTTCAACAGCAAATTGCTGATCGCCCAGGTGTTGGGCCGCGGGCTGCGTGTGCCCGAAGGCTGGGACGGTCCTCAACCAGAAGTTACTGTCTTCAACCACGACCGCTGGGCGCCGCGCATCCGCCATTTGGTCAACGAGGTGTTGGAGATCGAGAAGCGCATCTCCTGTCGCGTGCTGGAGGAGTCGCCTCACCACTTTGAATTGCACAACATCGAATATGATCGTCCTCCGCAGTCGGTCAAAGTGCCAATGACGACGGGATATACGTTCTTCTCCAAGGGCTATGTCGACCTTGCCACTGAGTCGCCGGCCGAGGATGTCACCATCGAATTCGAGGATGCAACCAGCGGACAGACGCGCGCCTGGCGCACGACAATCCACCGCAAGACTTACACCTCGCGCCAAATCGCGCAGATCATGCATGATCTGCTCGTACAGGCAGATGAAGACGCGGCTGAACGGGGCGAACTGGACCAACGGGGGCGCTACGCCGATACCTGGAGCGTGGAAAAGCTCGAGGAAGTGGTGCGTCAGTCGCTTGCAAACATTCACGCCACGGCAGCCACCGAAAGCATGCGCCAGAAGTTCTTGCAGGCGCTGGGTACGCTGCGCCGCCGCGAGTCGGAGAACGTTCGCTACGTGCTCAATCCGCAGAGCTACACGACCCTCTCCACGCGCGAACGCCACGCCGACAGCGTTAGCGCCGCCGAATTGCGCGCCACCAAGACGCTGTACTTCACCGACCAGACCCGCGATGCCTTGGAGGATGAGCAGATTGAGTTCTTCGACGAAGTGACTGAGGAAGGCAGCGGATTCAAAGCAGTCTCTGTGCGCAATCGTCACGATTTCAAGACACCCTTGAGCGCTGTCATTGCCGATTCGGAGAACGAGCGTAGGTTCATTCGGGGGCTGCTGGAGCCAGACAACCTAGCCCATTACAACGCATGGATCAAGTCCACGGCAATGCGTTTCTACGAGATAGACTACGCCTGGAAGAAACGCAACAGGCCCAAGCGCGGCAAATTCAGTCCGGACTTCTTCATCAAGATCGGCGACCTGATCCAGGTGGTCGAGGTGAAAGGCGATGAGGAACTGAGCGAGCCATCAGAGGAGAACGTCAAGAAGAACGAGTACGCCAAAGCGCACTTTGCTAAGCTCAATGAGCACCTGGACGGTGAAGGCAGCCCGGTGCGCTATCGGTTCAATTTCCTGTCCCCGGCAAACTTCAATAAGTTTTTTCAGGCGCTGCGCGATGGGAAGCTAGAGAGTTTCACGTCGCAGTTGGATGTAAAGTTACGAGAGATGCAACGAACACCATAATGCCACAGGCATGGAGATAGCTTTATTGCCGAACACTGATCGCAAGGCAATGGCGCAAATGAATCAAACAATCAGCATCTACTGCGACGAGAGCTGCCATCTGGAGAATGACCGTCATACTATCATGGTGCTAGGCGCGGTCTGGTGTCCCCAAGCTAAGGCACACGACATCAATGTCCGAATTCGCGAGATCAAGGGCAAGTACGACCTCAAACCTTCGTTCGAGATGAAGTGGACCAAAGTATCTCCTGCGCGACTTGACTTTTACCAGGATATCATTGACTACTTTTTCGACGACGATGATCTCTGTTTTCGCGCCTTAGTTGTGAGCGATAAGTCCAAGCTGCAACACTCTCGGTTTGGTCAGGATCACGATGAGTGGTATTACAAGATGTACTTTGACATGCTCAAGATTCTCTTGAAGCCCGATGCACGCTTCGATATCTATCTCGATATCAAAGACACGCGCAGTGCTGGCAAAGTAGCTAAGTTGCACGACGTTTTGGCACACAATATGTATGATTTCGATCGCTCGATCATCAGGCGCGTCCAGAACGTACGTTCACACGAGATTGGCATCTTACAGTTGGCCGATATCCTGATTGGCGCTGTAAGCTACGCAAATCGTGGCATCCAGACCAGCGACGCGAAGCTCGCCCTGGTAGAGAGAATGCGCACGCGATCCGGATATTCACTTACCCGCACCACACTTTATCGCGAAGACAAGGTCAACTTGTTTTTATGGCATGCACGGGAGTAGCTGTCGCCATGACGCCGCCTGCTTGGCTACCCCCTCTTGTTCTGTTTGCCGATCACAAAGGCAACTGGAATGTTTATGTTGAAGCGCTGTACAGGTTCTATCGAGAGGACTTCGTGGAAAGCCGACCAACATTCAGTGGTTGGAATGTTGGCACAAAGCGTTACCCCTTGGAACTGGGTAAAGAAGCCACATTTTGGCATCTGATTTCTGAAGGCGCTGTAGAGCAAAACCGTACCCCAGATCTGCGCCGGTGTGAACGCATCCGGTGGCCGCGACCTACGATCGAACATACAACCGATGGTAGCGTGAAGGTGTGGACAAACCAGCGTGGCGGTGAAACACGAATCTGCATTTGGTGCGAGGAAGCCGAGTTTCTGGTTATCTTGGCGAAACGCTCAACGTATTACCTGTTGTGGACAGCTTATCCCGTCGTGGAAGAACACCGCAAGCGTAAGCTACGCAAAGAGTACGAGGCCTATAAACGGCTGACGCCACCCTAGGGGTGGCGTCGTTACTCCTTCTACACATGGCAGATGAGCTATAACCATTATAGCACAGATTTGCCAGATTGGTGCAGTCAGTTTTCGGTTTTTCTGTCGAATTTTCTCCAGGGAATGGGATCAACAAGCAACATCTGTCTCGCTGACCGTGACCCAGGCCGCGGCTGGCCTGGGCGTCAGCCGCAAGACGCTGTTCATGCTGCTCAACGGCCATGCCACGACTTTGCCGTTCACGTCAAGCGGTGTTAGAATTCTTCCTGCTGATGGCGCGGATGGTTGAAGTGAATCTAATGGAGTGATCGGGATGCAAACTGCGACTGTGCAGGCAGAACTGCCTACTCAACTGATGACGCAGATGAATGCGTTGGTCGAGCAAGGATGGTTTCGGAACACCAACGATCTGATCGTCGATGCATTGCGACGTCTCATCATGACTCACCGTCCCGAGCTGATGGAAGAGTATCTCTGGCAGGACGTGGAGTGGGGACTTCATGGCCAGGAGTGATATAAGGGTCAGCGTCGTCTGCGATGCTGGCCCTTTGATTCACCTGGATGAGGCAGGATGCCTGGATCTGCTGGCTGACTTCGAAAACGTGCTGGCGCCAGACGTAGTTTGGGATGAAGTGACCAGGCATCGACCTGGTGTGCTTCAGTACAGCGACCTGAAGATCATCCGCGTTTCCACACCATCTGCCGCACGTGAGGGGCTGAACACTTTGGCCGAGGCTCTTGGGCTGGATGCGGGGGAAACAGCGGCCTTGGCCCTGATGCAGCAGTATCCGGCGGCGATCTTTCTCACCGACGACGCAGCTGCAAGGCTTGTCGCCAAGCAACTTGGCATGATGGTACACGGTACCATTGGCATTATCCTGCGTGCGATTCGCCGAAGTCAAAGAACGCCGCAAGAGGTAATAGCTATCCTGGAGCGTCTTCCCATCTCATCTACACTGTATGTTCGGGCCAGTCTCCTCGAATCTGTCATCAATCGGGTCAAACAAGAGTTCGGCCTGGACTGATTGGCGACTCTGACGTTTCGGCGCAGCAACGCCTGGCCCTGTGCGCAGTGCAGGTGTGGCTGTGCGCCTGTCCAAGGCTTTTGGCCGCACGCCGGAGGGCTGGCTGCAACTCCAGATGCAATACGACCTGGCGCAGATCAGCCAGAAGGCCGAACAGATCCAGGTGTCGTCATTTGTACGAACAGCATCTGACCTCCTGTCTGCCGGCGCCTGAAAGCGCTGGTCTCGTGCCACCGGGGAAGAGGCCGTCGTCGATGCCGAAACGGCGCGGGCCGCCTTTGTGCTGGACTGCCGGACGCCACGCCGTCTGCCGTTGGTGGACGCGCTGATCGCTGCCGTGGCGCAAACCAGGGGGGCCACGTTGGTCCAGCGCGACGAGCAACTGCGAGCTATCCCCACGCCGTTGCTTCGTCGCCAGGATCTGCCAGATTCGTCAACGGGCTGACAGCCCAGATTCCCCATCATGCCTGCCAGGGGTGGACTCAGCGGCTCAGGTTTCAGCCGCGCCGTCAGCGCGCTCTTGACTTTGAGCTGACATATCAGTATACTGGATGGTCGAGTCAACCCTATGCCAAGCAATCCATTCAATGCCATGGTCGTACAAAGCGACCACACCGTGCTGCTGGAGGTGGACAACCCCCAGTACACCGAGGCGCGCGACGCCTTGGCGCGCTTCGCCGAGCTGGAAAAGAGTCCAGAGCACATCCACACCTACCGCCTGTCGCCGCTGTCGCTGTGGAACGCCGCGGCCAGCGGCCTGGGCGCCGATGGCATCATCGAGAGCCTGGTGCGCTACAGCAAATACGATGTGCCGGGCAACATCCAGGCCGACGTGCGCGACTACGTCAGCCGCTATGGGCGGCTCAAGCTGCGCGCCGGCGCGTCTGGCGAGCTGCTGCTCTCCTGCGACGATCCTTTGTTGATGCTGGAGGTCAGCCGGAACCGCAAGGTGCGCCAGTTCATCCGCGAGGAGATCGACGAGCGCACCGTGCGGGTCGATCCCGCGCTGCGCGGCCACATCAAGAAGGCGCTGGTCGATATCGGCTTCCCGGCCGAGGACCTGGCTGGCTACGTGGAGGGCGCCGGGCTGCCGCTGCACCTGCTGGAAGCCATGCGCCGCTCCGGCCAGTCCTTCGCGCTGCGCCATTACCAACAAGACGCGGTGGAGATCTTCCACGCCCAGGGCACGGCGCGCGGCGGCTCGGGCGTGGTGGTGCTGCCCTGCGGCGCGGGCAAAACCCTGGTGGGCATGGGGGTCATGGAGAAGCTGCAAACCAACACGCTGATCCTCACCACCAACACCGTGGCCGTGCGCCAATGGCTGACCGAGCTGCACGACAAGACCAGCCTGGACGCGGCCGAGATCGGCGAGTACACGGGGGATGTCAAGGAAATCAGGCCGGTCACCGTCACCACCTACCAGATCCTGACCTATCGCGAGCGGCGCAAGCGCGGCGCGAGCAACGGCGAAAGCTGGTTCGACGCCGACGCGGGCGACGATGAGCTCGACCAGCCGCTCACACCGGCCCATTTTCCCCATTTCGGCCTCTTTCGCGAGCGCAACTGGGGCCTGGTGATCTACGACGAGGTGCATCTGCTGCCCGCGCCGGTGTTCCGCATGACCGCGGAGCTGCAAGCCCGTCGCCGGCTGGGGCTGACCGCCACCCTGGTGCGCGAGGACGGCAAGGAAGACCACGTCTTCGCGCTGATCGGCCCCAAGAAGTACGACGTGCCCTGGAAAGACCTGGAGCGGCAGGGCTGGATTGCCACCGCCCATTGCCACGAGATTCGCCTGGACATGGCCGCGGAGCAGCGCTTCACCTATGCCATGGCCGGCCCCCGCGAGCAGGCCCTGCTGTCGGCCACCGACCCCGCCAAGCTGCCGGTGGTAGAGCAGATCATCGCCAAGCATCCCGACGATCAGGTGCTGGTGATCGGCACCTATCTGGAGCAGCTCGGCGCGATGGCCAGCCAGTTGGATGCGCCGTTGCTGACCGGCAAAACCCCCACCCGCGAGCGCGAAAAGCTCTATCAGCAGATGCGCGAGGGCACCCTGCGCCGGCTGGTGGTCTCCAAGGTGGCCAATTTCGCCATCGACCTGCCCGATGTCAGCGTGGCCATCGAGATCAGCGGCACCTTCGGCTCGCGCCAGGAGGAGGCGCAGCGGCTGGGGCGCATCCTGCGTCCCAAGCAGGACAACCGGCCGGCCCATTTCTACGCCGTCGTCATGCGCGACACCAAGGATCAGACCTTCGCGGCCAAGCGGCAGATGTTCCTCACCGAGCAAGGCTACAAGTACGAAATCCTCTATCGCGACGACCTGACCGATTACGACCCGGAGCGTGACCATGCCGCCTGGTAACGTCTCCCCTCCGGTCATCAGCGATCTGGAGCGCTGGCAGGCCGAGCTGCGCCAACTGCTGGAGGGCGTCACGATCCAGGTGATGCGTCAAAGCGCGCGCCAGTGGGGCTGGACGCTCAAAGGCACGGCCAAGAGCGAGGTCATCGGGCAGATGGTCACCTATCTGAGCGACACACCCCGCATGGCTGCGGCCATCCAGACCGTGCCAGAAGAGGAACTGAGCGTGTTGGGCTGGCTCATCGCCCTGGGGTCGACCACCGGCAGCAAACAACTGCAGGCGGCATTGGCCGAAGGCAACGGCATACGGATCTCGCAGAAGGCCGTCGATGCGCATCTGCAAAGCCTGGCCGCACGCTGCCTGATTTTCACCAGCGAGTATTTCGGCTATCGAATCCCTGAGCTCTACCGGCTCTGGCTGCCGAATCTAGCCACACCCAAGCTGCTCTACCCGGCCGGCGACCAGCTTCAACAGCCAAACCCCCTGACGGTGGCTGGCGTCGTTCAGATGGCGCGGCGTCTCTTGAGCGCGCTGACGGCCGAACGCCCGCCAGCCACGGTGATTAGTAAGCAGGTCTCTCGCCAGACCACGGCCAAAGGCGTGCTGTTCGACCCGCGTCGTCCCAGCCTGGTGGCCCCGGAGATCCTGGCCAGTTGGGGCTTGGCCACGCCGGACGAACAGCAGATGGCGCGCTTTTTGCTGGAGCAGTTGGCCAACGGCCGGCTGTACCTGCTGAGCCCGCAGCCAGGCAGCCTGGTTCTGGCGCCGCAGGAGCCGGCCATCGATCAGTGGGATATGGCTTCCATGGCTGAGCGTTTGCGGCGCCTGCGGCGCGCGTATCTAGCTACACCCAGCAACGAAGAGGAACAGCGCTTGTTCTCCTGGAGTGAGTGGGATAGGGTCTTCACCCCAGGAATAGACGATGGCCTGACGTCGAGCCATTACTGGGTCTCCAGCGAAGTGGTGGTGCGACAGGTCCAGGTGTTGGGCATGTGGCTGAGCAACCTGCTGGTTGGGCTGTCGGCCGACACCTGGTATAGCGTCGAGGGCTTCTGCAGGCTGATCTATCATGTGCGACGTGACCTGCCAGCCGCCTCAGCCCATATGCCGCGCTGGTCATGGGTGATCCAAGGAGAGGAGCTGGACCCCCAACAGCTTCCCTTTGATCGTTGGAGACAGAGCTTCGGGCGGCTGGTGGAGGCCTGGCTGACCGGCCCGGCCAGTTGGCTGCTGTGGGCGCAGGTCGGCTATGAGGCCGGCCGGCCCGTGGCCTTTCGCCGGCCCAGCACGCCCCCAGCCGGCGAAGTCGAGCCCGCGCCGCCGGGCTCGCTGCTCTTCATGGCCGATGGCGCGATCGGGCTGAACAACGACTGGCGCGTCAGCGAGCTGCGCCGCCTGCTGCACCTGATCAGCGTCGAGGTCGCGCGCGACACGCGAACCACGGTGCTGCGGCTGGATGCGGGCGCCTTCCGCCAGGCGCTGTACGCAGGGCAGACATTGGCCACGGTGGACGAAGCCTTTCGCGCGGCCGGCTTCCCTTTGCCGCCCGAGACGGCCGAGACGTTGCAGCTATGGCAAAGCCGCGTTGGCCGCTATCAGCTCTATGAACAGATGACGGTGGTGGAGTTCGGCGAAGATGTGTTGATCGAAGAGCTACGCGCCATCAGCCGGCTGAGCAACGCCGAGTTCTATCAGCCCGCGGCCCGCTGCCTGATCTTTCCTGATCCACAGATTGCCTCGGGACTGATCGAAGAGCTGCGCCGGCGCGGCTATACCCCGCAGGTGCTGCCATGACCCCACCCAATCTGGCCGCTGCGCTGGAGGATTTCAACGCCGCCGATCTGGGCGCTGTGCTCAACCGGGCCGGCGTGCTCCAGATACCCAAGACGAGGCACGAGAAGATCCAGCTCTGGCTGACCCTGGTGGGCGATCCACAGCGCATCCAGCGCGCGCTGGCCAAGCTGACCCCTGCCCAACGCAGGGTGCTGGAGATGCTGCAAATGGCCGGAGGCGAGATGCGCACCGACCGTTTGCGCGGCCGGATGGTGCGGTCTGGCGTAGCCTCGGCGCAGACCGAGCCGATCTACGGCTACCGCACGACGGCGCAGCCAGCCAAGCCCAGCCCATCGCTGCCATCTTTTGCCGAACTGCTGGAGGAGCTGCTGCGCGCGGGGCTGGTCTGGACACACACCCTGCGCGAGAACCAGCCGGGCAATGCCAAGCTCAGCTTCGATGGCGGGCGCTTTGTCTACATCCCCCAGGAGGTGGCCCGCCACCTGCCGCCCCCGCCGCTCCAGATAAGCAGCTCGCCGCAGATCGCCCAAACGCTGGAAGGATCGGCGCGCACCTGTCAACGGGATCTTTACCTGCTGTGGAGCGCGGCCCGCGAGATGCCGCTGCATCTCGTCAACAGCGGCCTGCTTCGGATCGGCGATCTGAAGCGCGTGGCCAGCCAACTGCTGGTGACGGAGCCCGTTGTCAGCGGCAGCAAGGAGTATGACCATCGTCGCATCCTGTTTTTGCGCCGGTTGGCCACGGCGCTGGATATGCTGCGCATCGGTTCCAGCTCGAATCAAGTGGAGGGCCAGCCTGCGCCCTCCTTCATCGCCGAAACGCCCTCGCAGCGGGTGCGGCTGAGCTACCTGCGCTGGCGCGACGGGGCTTGGTGGAACGAACTGGTGGCCACCTTGCCCTCCTCTGTCTTGCCCCCAGTCCATGTGTTGGTGGGCGCCACGCCTGATCCCGTGACCAGCGCGCGGCAGACTGTGGTGGAGACTCTGGCTCTGCTGACCCGACATACGGAACAGAAAGCGCCCAAGCGCGCCGCCTGGATCGCCGTGGCCGACATCTGCGACTATCTGCGGGACCGCAACGACGAGTTCCTGCTGAGCAACACCGCTGTCGACCAGCGCAGCCGCAGCTATGGCTACTACAGCATGGCGCTGTTAGCCTCACGCTATGAATACAACAATCTGGGCTGGTCGTGGCCGCAATACGCGCGCGACGAGCAGCTAGGTTGGAAGGGAGTGGAGCAGCCCTTCATCAAGGCAGTGCTGACCGAGGGGCTGTACTGGCTGGGGCTGGTCGATCTGGGCTACACGGAGCGAGTGACGCCCCAGGGCGGCTCGGCGCCTGACAACGTCGCGGCCGTGCGCTTGACCGAGATGGGCCGCTGGCTGCTGCTGGACGAGTCGCAGCCAGAGATTCCCGAGGAGAGCGGCCGCGTGGTGGTGCAGCCCAACTTCCGCATCTTCGCCTTCGATCCCATCTCTGATCGCGTGCTGGCCCGGCTGGACAGCTTCGCCACCCGGCGCAATGCCGAGCGCGCCATCGAATACGAGCTTTCGCGCGAGACGCTCTACCGCGCTCAGTTGGCTGGACAAAACGCCGCACAGGTGCAGCACTGGCTGGAGCAGGTAACAGGCGCAGCGCTGCCGCAAAACGTGGCCCGCAGCCTGGCCGAGTGGCAGACAGCCTTCGAGCGCATCACCGTGCGCAGCCGCGTGGGCTGGCTGGAGGCCGCCGCGCCGGAGCTGATCGATGTCCTGCTGCACGATGCTCGTTGGAGCAAGGCGATTGTCAAACGCGTAACGCCCACCGGCTTGATCGTGCGAGCGGATCGTGTCGACGAGCTGGAGCAGGCGCTGCTGGCGGCCGGCGAGCTCCCGACGCGCCACAAGGACCCAGACTCCGACAGCCGCGCCAGCCTGACGGTGGAAGAGGACGGGCGCATCGTCCTGTCCGGCGCCGCGCCCAGCCTCTATGTCCAGGGTTTTCTGCGCCCCTTCTGTGAATGGAGCCCTGCGGGCTGGCAGATCACAGCGCGCAGCGTGGCCGCAGCCAACGCGGCCGGCTTGGACGCGACCACCCTCCTGGCGCGACTGCAAGCCATGTCTGTGAAGGAGACCCCCGCCGCGCTGCAGGCCAGGATCAAGGCCTGGAGCCAGCACTACGGCACGGCCACGGTGCAGGCCCTGACCCTGGTGCAGTTTCGCGATCAGGATGCACTGGACGAGCTGCGAAGCGATCCCCAGTTGGCGCGCCTGCTGAAGCCCTTCAAGCCAGAGGCCCGGCTGGGGCTGGCTGTGCTGGCGCCGGCCGACGTGGCCAAGGCCACCGCGCTGCTCAGCGAGCGCGGCGTGGAGGTGCAAGCGTAGCGGACGCCGCCCCATGTCTCATCATTTGACAGAATGCTGGCTTCGGTGATACTGGAACAGCTTCAAATCGACTGTTATCTTCTGGAAGGAGCAATTTATGGACCTACCGATTCAACTGCAGGATGGCGAGCAGGTCATCCAGGTGATCAGACGTCACCCGGCCAGCCTGTGGGGTCGCCTGGCGCTGATTGCGCTGGTCATCATCGTCGCGCTGGTCATCTGGCTGAGCGTGGGCGGCAGCGCCAACACGCTGAGCACTCTGCTCAACATCGCCTTTGCCCTGGTGGTCGTCGGCGGCCTGTTGATGGGCTTCGTGGTTTGGTACCGCTATCACAACGACCAGTGGGTGATCACCAGCCAACGACTGATCGACGTGACGCGCTCCACGCCGTTCAATCAGCAGATCACCACCGCGTCGCTGGCCAATGTGCAGGATATCAGCATCCGCCGCAAGGGGGTCTTCAACACCATGCTCAACTTCGGCGACGTGATCTGCCAAACGGCCTCGGCCGGCAGCAAAACCTTCATGCTGATCGGCGTGGCCAAGCCGGAACAGGTGTTGGACGCCATCGACTCGGCGCGGAGCAAGCTCAAGGCAAGTGCAGTATCATCTCAATAAACCGGGGTCGAGACTTCCGAAGTCTGCGCAAGTTAGTTCAAAACGAGCTCACAGTCCATAAGACTTCGGAAGTCTTCCCCAATCTATTGAGATGATACAAGTGTATAACAAAAAGCGCCGGGCGTTGGATGCAGATCCAAGCGCCCGGCGCCTGAGCCATCAGCCTGTCATCGTCGGGGACGACCGCCGACCATTGTAACCATGTCGACGATGGGGATGCTGCCCGCCAGCTCCCCTGGGGTATAGGTTCCCTGATACAGGCCGCCGGCCAGCGGCTCGGCCGCGCTGCCGCCCACGTAGACCTCAATCGTGTCACCCTGGATCAGATCGGGCGAGGAAAAAACCAAAGACTGGAACATCCTGCGCGGGGCAAAGGTCAGCAGGCTGTCGCCGCCCTCGATTTGAAGGTGGATCAGCGTTCCCGCGGCCAGCGGCGACGGGAAATTCAGCAGCAGCGAAGGCTGGCTGGAGCTCGGACTTGGCGCCTGCGCCATGCCCGCGCTGCCGGCCGCGACCAACAAGCCGCCGGAGATGTTGAAGGTGCCGTCGTAGTCCAGCGCGCCGTTGTCGTTGCGCGTTGGGCCGTGAATCACCACCACGCCGCCCGTCATCTCGATCGCACCGTTGCTGTCGAGGCCGTCACCGTCAGCTATCACCAGGATATTGCCGCCGTGAATATAGAGGTAGTGGTCTCCGGTGTAGGTGGTTGGGTTCTGGCCGAATCCGCCGGGCATGCCGCCGGGAGCAGCCGCGCCCGTCGCAGTGTCATCGTCGAACGAGATATTGATGCCATCGTCGCTGCTGGTCAGGGCGATGTCGCCGCCGTTGATGGTGATCAGCCCGCTTTCGATGCCTTCAGTAGAGCGGGTGATCTCGATCTGGCCGTCGTTGATGGTGATCGCCGTGTCGGCGTGGATGGCGTCGTCGCCGCTGGCCAGGGTGAAGCTGCCAGCGTCGATGGTGATGCTGTCGTTGGCGTGCAGCGCATCGTCGGCCGCGTCCACGGCGAACACGCCATCCTCGATGACGATGCTGACCCCAGCCTTGATGCCCTTGGCCGAGGGACCGTCCTCGATGTAGTTGGCGCTGCCGCCGCCGGAGACGATCTCGAACTGGCCGCCGCTGATGCGCACATCGGTCTCCGCGGCGATGCCGTCGCCGCCGGCCGTGACGGCAATGACGCCATCCTGGATCTCGATATAGCCTTTGTCGGCCGCTTCTTCGTTGTCGGCCTTCAGCCCATCCCCCTGCGCCTGCACGGCGATGACGCCGTTCTCGATCACCAGATAATCCTTGCCGCGAATGCCATCGTCCACCGCGTTGACGGTGATCGCGCCGCTCGCGATCACCAGGCCATCCTTGCTGGCGATGCCGTCGTTGTAGTTGCCGGTCACGGTCAACGCGCCGTCGCCAGAGATGGTCAGATCGGCCTTGCTGAAGAGGGCCGCGTTGGGCTCGTCCTCGGCCGGATCGGGGAACAGATAGGTGGCGGCGTCGGTGAGGATGTTGGCCGTGCCGCTGGCCAGAACGATCTCCACGCTCTCCGCGTTGGCCACATGGATCGGCGCGCCGGTGGAGTTGGCGATCTCCACGCCGTTCAGGATCAGCCGCACCGGCGCCTGATCCTGGGTATCGACCACGATCTGGCCGTCGGCCAGCGCGCCGCTGAGGGTGTAGCTGCCGGCCGCGGTGATGGTGGCCCGGCTGCCGTCCACCGTCACGCCCGCGTCGTCGGCCGTGATCGAGTTCCCGGCCAGCGCGATCTGCACCGCGGCTGCGGCGTCCGCAGGGGCGCTGGCCGCTTGGCGCGTCGGGCTGCTCTCGGTCGGCGTGGCTTGGGCGTCGGCGGGGGGCGCGATGGGCGCCACGGTGGGACTGCCGGCTGCTGCCGCGGCTGGCGTGCTCGATTCAGAGACGACCGCGACCGTGCTGGCCGCGGTGGAGGTAGCCAGCGCGCCGCCGGTCGAGGCCGGAGCCGCGGGGCTCTGGCAGGCAGTGATCAAGGCCAGCGCCAGGGCGCCGGCCGACAACGATGAAGCGAATCGTTTGAACATGTCTATTACTCCGTTGAGTCTGTTTTCACCGGTCAGCCGCGTGACCGTTGGTTTCGATACGGCGGCCTACTCAACCAACGACCGCACGGCTGACCACATTCACCGGTCGGTGCGTGACCGTTGGTTTCGATACGGCGGCCTACTCAACCAACGACCGCGCGGCTGACCAGATTGAGTTGATCATACCACACCGATGTTCAGAAAATGTTAAGCGGGGATATGGCGCGTGTAAGGATCCCTCGGCAAGTCGTCCATCCAGAGCCCTCCATCCAGACCTGTCATGCTGAGGCTCGGCGAAGCATCTCCTCGTCCACGCCCCTGTCATGCTGAGGCTCGGCGAAGCAT
>JAJTXO010000220.1 GCA_021463315.1 Caldilineales bacterium
GGACTGGGGCGTGGGGAGTGGGGGGCCGATCACCATTCACCATTCACCAATTCACCATTCACCATTCACCATTCACCAATTCACCATTCACCAATTCACCAATTCACCATTCACCATTCACCAATTCACCATTCACCAATTCACCAATTCACCATTCACCAATTCACCATTCACCATTCACCAATTCACCAGTTCACCATTCACCATTCACCATTCACCATTCATCATTCACCATTCATCATTCATCATTCATCATTCATCATTCATCATTCATCATTCATCATTCATCATTCATCATTCACCAATTCACCGTTCACCGCCCTTTTCCGAAAAAAGGGCGCCACCTGCAACACCCGCTGGATATCGGGATGACGGAACGCGCCCAGCAGCAGCAGCAGCGCCAGATAGACCAGCGAGCTAGCCCCGGCCGCCAGCCAGGGCTGCCCACGCAGCGCCAGCGCGGCCAGCGCCATGCCGGCCGCGGCCACCCCCTGCCGCCACACCAGATCGATCCAAGGCTGTGGCGCCACATGCCGACGCACCGCGTAGTAGAAGGGAAAGAACAGGCTCCATTCGCTGAGAATGGTGGCCACCGCCGCGCCGGCAAAGCCGAAGCGCGGAATCATGATCAGGTTGGCGATCACGTTGAAGCTGACGCCGATCACGAAGGCGCGGGTCAGGAAGCGCTGCTGGCCCACCGCGATCAGCACGTATTGGGTGACGCTGTTGACGAAGCCCACCGGAATCGACCAGATCAACAGGGTCAGCGCCAGCGCCGAATCGGGCAAGAAGGCCGCGCCGCCCAGGATACGGATCAATGGCGTGGCCAGCACCGTTACCAGGATGGCGATGGGCAAGGCCACCATCACCAGCAGCCGGATGGCCAGTTGATAGGCGCGCACCAGCGACTCGTGGCTGTCCTTGGCGTAGCGGCTCATCAGCGGGAAGATGGCCAGGGTGAAATAGCTGGGGATGACATTGAAGCCGTCCAGGTACTTGACGCCGGCCGAATAGATGCCCACGGACGCGGCGCCAGCCATCGGCTTGAGCAGCCACAGGTCGATGCGCCAGAAGATGCTGGCCAGCAGATGGTTCAGCATCAGCGGATAGCTGGCGATCAGCATCGCCTTCTGCAAGGCCCGGTCGATCGCGCCCAGGTGGAGCGGAATCTGGCGGCGCAGCACGATCCACAGCCAGATCGACTGGACGATGTTCATGGCCAGGCTGACCGCGGCCAGCCCCACAAAGCCGGCGCTGATGGGGGGCAGCAGCACCAGCGCGCCCAGCGCGACCTTGGCCGTGGCGATAGCCGTGGCGATGCCGGCCGGGTACTCCATCTTCTCGTAGGCCATGAAGACCGAGCTGATGCTGTCGGCCACGCTGGCGAAGAGCAGCGCCCCGGCAAAGAGCGCCAGCGCCTGCGCCTCCTGGCCGGTCAGGCTGCCGCTGGCCGCATAGATGCCGGCCACCAGCACCAACACCGGCAGCGAGATCAGCCAGAGCAGCACCCGCAGCGCCAGCACATTGGCCAGATAGCGGCCAGCGTCCTCCTTGTTCTGGGCCACGTCGCGCGTCAACAGTGTGCCCAGCCCAAAGCGCACCACCACCTCGAAAAAGCCGTAGATCGCGATGACGAAGGCGTAGCTGCCCTCCCCCACCGGCCCCAGGATGCGCAGGCGCAGCATGGCAAAGGCAAAATCGATGCCGCGATTCAGCAGGGAGAGCGCCATCTGCACGCCGGTGTTCTTGGCCACACGGCGCACCTCGGCGTGTTCGTCCTCCACCTCCCGGTAGTAGCGGCCCCAGGCCCAGAAGCCCATCAGCAACATCAGCGTGATCACCGCCAGGAAGCTGGCATAGAGGCCCAACTGCACCGAGCGAGGCGAATAGACAAAGCGCACCGTCCACTGTCCGTCGGCGGGGATGTAGACCGCACGGAAATTGCCGTTGGCCCGGAAGACCGGCAGCTCGGTCTCCACCGCGTTGCCGGCCGCGTCCACCCCCTCCCCCTGCACGCCAAAGGGGCGCAGATAGGCCTTCCAGCCGGGGAACCAGGCGTCGGTCAACACCAGCCAGCCCCGGTCGCTCAGGTTCAGGTCGACAAACACCTCGCGGCCGCCGTAGTGGCTGATGGTCGCGGTGCGCAGATCGGGCGAGGAGGGAGGCGGCAGCTCGTCGGCCGGCGCCAGACCGGCATAGTCGGCCGGCAGACGCTGGAAGCCGGTGGCCGCGGCCCGCTGGTCGCGCGACGCATCGACACCTGGTTCAGCCTTGACCTCCCCGCGCGCCGTTTCCTGCTCCAGCACCACCACGTCGTGCAGATCCACCGTCCTGGTGCGACTGATCACCTGGCCGGCCGGCGCCAACACCGCCTCCTGGGCGATGAAGGCGCGCGGGAAGGCGTCGGCGTTGCGGTAGATGCGCAGCGCGGCCGGATCGTCGAAGGCCAGCTCCCAGCCGGGAAGATCCAGCGCCAGCTCCGTGGCCACATAGCGCACCCCCAGCAGATCGGTCAGCGGGTCTTCCAGGCTGGCGGGGTCGTAGAAGGGGGAGATGCGGTTGTAGAGCAGTTGCCCCTGCGGCTCGATGGCCTGCATGAAATCGACGTACTGCTTGGTGATGATCGAATCGTAGCCGCGCACGTCCTGCAGGCCGTGCAGCCAGGGGGTATTGGCGTTGAAAGTCTTGGTGGTGTCCGCGCCCTCGAAGCTGGACATGCGCCAGGGCTGGCCGTCCTGCTGCGCCTGCTCCGCCTCCTGCTGCAAAAAGGCCACGCTCTTCGGCGTCACGTCCAACAGGGCAGGATCGACCGCCGGGTTGAAGCGGCCCAACACCAGGTAGAGATCCAGCAGCAGCAGCAGCATGGCCGCGGCCGTCAGCAGGCGGGGCCAGGTCAAGAAGCGGGCGGTCCGGGGCGCAGCGGCCGAGCGCGGTTTGGCGGCGATCAGCAGCCAGAGGCCAGCCAGCAGCGTGAACACGCCCAGATGCAGCACATTGCGCCACTGATAGCCCCAGAAATCCGCGCCGTTGGCAAACACCCCGCGCGCCAGATCGGACGAGTCGACGACACGCTGGCCCAAGGCATGAAACGGCCCAGGCAGCGCCAAACTCAGCAGCGCCCCGCCCAGCAACAGCAAACCCGCAGCCAGCAGTGCGTAAGCGGTGATCGGTGATCGGTGATCGGTGATCGGTGATCTCTGACCTCTGACTTCTGACTTCTGACTTCTGACTTCTGACTTCTGACTTCTGACCTCCGACCTCCCCAGCACCCACTGCAGCCCAAAGCCGGCCAGCGCGGTCATGGCCAGGGTGTAGGGAAAGACCCAGCGAAAGGCGGAGTGAAGCTGCTTGTAGCCGGGCACGCCATAGAACAGCAGGGCATAGAGCGGCGTGCCAAAGGCGAACAGCAAGCTGATCACCGCCAGCGCGGCCAATAGCCAAACCAGCCGCCTGTCGATCGCCCCCTCGCCTTCGCGTGGCGCGGGACGCTCTGGCAAGCGGGACATGTCTCGCGATCGCGACCTGATGGCCTGCGCCGCGGCGCCGGCCACGGCCAGCGCGGCCAGCAGCAGCGTCATCACCCCCAGGTAGTTGCCCCCCTCCACATAGTTCTTGACGCCCCAGAAGACATCGCGCACCGGCTGGCCCAGCGCGTTGGGACCGGCCGCGCGCCAGGCGCGCAGGGCCGGGTCCCACCAGCCGTGGTGGCTGGGATTGCCGAAGAAATCGGGCAACAGGAAGGTGACGATCTGCCGGCTGGGCCAGGCCCAGCCCACCACCTCGGCGAAGCTGGCCGAACCCTGGCGAAAGCTGGCGCTGACCAGCTCGTACAGCGGCATCAACTGCGCCGCGCCCAGCGCCAATCCCAGGCCGACCATGGCCAGCAGCCAGCCAGCCAGCCGCAGCGGCCGGCCCAGGCTGCCCACCCGCCGCCAGGCCATCAACAGCCGCGCCAACGTATAGAAACCGGCCACCAGCAGGGTGATGACAACGATCTCAGGGTGGCCGGCCAGGATCTGCACCCCCAACACCAGACTGCCGACCACCACGTAGGGGATGGGGGAGTAGGGAACGTCCCCCTTTTCCTCCTGCTTGCGAAAGATGGACTCGATGCAGGCCAGCAGCGCGGGCAGCCAGGCCGCGGCCGCGATGATCATGGTGAAGACCACGCTGACCACCATGAAGCCGCTGAAGGCGTAGGCCAGCCCCGCGAACAGGCTGGGCGCGCGCCCCAGCCGCAGGCTGCGGCCAAACAGATACATCAGCCAGCCGGTCAGGGAGAACTGGAGCCAGGTGAAGACGCCGTAGGCCAGCGGCAGCGGCAGCAGGTAGAAGACCAGCGACAGGGGATAGAGCGCCGAATGCTGGCCGGCCGCCAGGAAGGGCACGCCGCTGAAGATGTGGGGATTCCACAGCGGCAGCTCTCCCTGGGCCAGGCTCTCGCGCAGAAAGCTCTTCCAGACCAGATTCTCCAGCACCAGGTCGCTGAGCAGCTCGTTGTGGGGCGTGGTCGCGCCCAACTCCTCGGCCAGCGCGGCCCAGGGCTGAAACTGGTACAGATTGTCGGCCGGCAGCAGCGTCTTGCCACCCAGCACCACCGGCGCAAACCACAGCAGCGGCGCCAGCAGCAACACCAGCCCGACCAAAGCGTTGGGATGTCTTACCAATCGTCTCATAGCTTAGGCGCGCTGGACCGAGCGCATGCGGCCCTCGGCCGCCAGATGGCGATGCCGCCAGCGCAGCGCGACCGTCCGCCAGGTCGCCTCCAGTTTGACGCCCCAGGTCATCTTGGAATGCCCCACCCGACGATCCTCGAAATAGATCGGAATCTCCACGATGCGATAGCCCAGGCGCTCGGCCATGAAGCTCATCTCCACCTGGAAGACGTAGCCGTTGGAGCGCACCCGCTCCAGTCCGATCCCCTCCAGGGTGGCCCGCCGCCAGCAGCGGAAGCCCGCGGTGGCGTCCTGGATCTGCGTGCCCAGAAAGAGCTGCGCCCACACCTTGTTGGCCCACCAACTCAGGAAGCGCCGCCACCAGCTCCAGTCGCTGTCCAGCCCGCCCCCGTCCACATAGCGCGAGCCGATCACCAGGTCCGCGTGCTGCGCGGCCTCCAGCAGCCGCGCCACGTCGGCCGGGCTGTGGGAGAAATCCGCGTCCATCTGGACGATATACTGTGCGCCCAGGCTGAGCGCCTGGTGGAAGCCGGCCACGTAAGCGCGGCCCAGACCGCGCTCGGAGGTGCGATGCAACACGCGCACGTGCCCCGGATGCAGCGCCGCCAGGCGGTCGGCCACCTGGCCGGTGCCGTCAGGCGAGGCATCATCCACCACGATCATGATCAGGTTGGGGATGGACTGCGCCAGCAGCGCGGCAGTCAGCGCGGGCAGGTTGTCAGCTTCGTTGTAGGTAGGCAGGACGACGCAGACCAGGGCTTCGCCCGTCCCGTCAGCGCCAGGCTCGCCGGGCCACTTTTCGATGGCTGTAGTCATGGGGAGAGATTATACTACGAAATGAGGAGAAGGTGTCAATGCCGCAGGGGAGCAGACCACTCAGCGCGCACTGGCCGCGCTGTTGCCAGATCGCGCCAGTGGTTGTATAATGGCGCGGCTGGACCATCAGCAGCACGGGTCGGGTGGCCGCCGTCCCAGGGAGAAGACCTGCTTCACCCACATCGCATCGCTTTCACAGTCAGATCCAGACCAACACCATGTCGGCGCACATTCTCTTCGTTGGACGCCAACCAGATATCTATGCGCCTTTGTGGCGACAACTGCTGTTGAGCAACACGCAGGTGTCGTTTGCTGCCAGCCAGCCGCGCGCGCTGCGCGAGCTGGCCACAACCGCGGCCGATGTGATCGTGCTGGATGCGGCCTCGCTGCGGCTGTCGCCAGAGCCGCTGGCCCGCACGTTGCGGCAGGGCGCGCCCGCGGCCCGCATTGTGCTGATCGCCGACAGCGAGGTGTCCATCGGCTACAGCTACGACTATCTGTTGCCCAGCCCGGTCACCTGGAATCGGGTTCACAAGGTCATCGAGGAAGCGCTGGCCAGCGAAGGCCGCCAAGTGCTGGTGACCGGCCCCTTCGTGCTCGACCTGGTGGAGCGAACCATCATCGGCCCGGCCGGCGAAGCGCGTCTCACGGGCAAGCTGTTTGGGCTGTTGGCGCTGTTGATGCGCAACAAGGGTTGCTACGTCAGCCGCTTCCAGATCATGCAGGAGATCTGGCACACCTCTTATCTGGACGACACCCGCACGCTGGATGTCCACATGAGCTGGCTGCGCCGGCTGGTCGAGCCAGATCCCAAGAATCCTGTCTATGTGCGCACCAGGCGGGGTGTCGGCTACATCTTTCTGCCCAACGGCGCGGACGACGAGCTGCCCGCGTTGCCCGCGGCGGAGCCCTCTTCAATTTCGCCAAACGGAACCATCTGAAGCCCAAGACTTCGGAAGTCGCCGCAATTTCGGGTGAAAGGCCAGGTTCAACCCTGCTGCGGCAACCTCCGAAGTCTTTCGGTCGTATCATCTCAAAAAGCCGGGGTCGAGACTTCCGAAGTCTGCGCAGGTTTGTTCAAAACGGGCTCACAGTCCATAAGACTTCGGAAGTCTTCCCCAATCTATTGAGATGACACTT
>JAJTXO010000221.1 GCA_021463315.1 Caldilineales bacterium
CGCCCGCCACCAGATAGTGATGCCCCGTCACCACCAGACCCGCCATTCCGGCCCCCTCTCCCCCCGGGAGAGGGCTGGGGTGAGGGGCCGGCGCAAACTCACCGCCCGTCGTCCCATGGACTGCCTCCACCGGCCGCTGCCAGTAGACCGAGGGCCGCACGTCCCCCGTCGGCTGCCAGTAGATGCGCTGGCGGTCCTGGCTGATCCAGTAGACGTTGCCGAAGCGATCCACAGCCGCGCCGCGCCGCGCCTCGGCCATCAACGGGACATCGCGCCGGCCGCGCGGGAAGATGGACAGCAGCGGCCGCAGGGTCAGCGCGCCGGCCGCCTCGTCCCAGGCCAGATCGGCCCAGCCGCCAGCCTGGCCAGGCTCCGCGCAGCGCCGCCAGTCAGCCTCGCCGCGGAAGAGATGGAAACGGGTGTCGTTGACGTCCATGATCGGTAATCGGTGATCGGTAATCGGTGATCGGTGATCGGTGATCGGTGATCGGTGATCGGTGTCGGAAAATGGTTAATGGTGAATGGGTGACGGTTAATGGTTAACGGTGAACAGTGGCCGGTGACTTCTGACTTCTGACTTCTGACTTCTGACTTCCGATCGGATCACCGATCACCGATCACCGCTCAACGCTCAACACCTGGCTCGACTCACCGGCGCCGGCAGGATCTCCACTGGCGCGCCGCCGGGGGCGGTCTCGCCTAGCAGCGATGCCAGCGACTCGGCCTCGCCCTCGCGCACGCCCAGCTTGGCCAGACGGGGGAGCTGCAGGCCGGCCAGGTCGCGGAAGTCGATGTCCGCGCCGGAGCCGACGCCCATCTGCATCGACTGCACATACTCCACGCCGGCCACGCGGGTGACGGTCGCCTCCAGGTCCTTTTTCAGCAGCCGCCGGCTCAGCGGCCAGCCGTCGCCGTCCGGCCCGCCGGGCGGCAGCGCTGACAGATATTCCTCCAGCCGGGCGCGCACCTGCTGGATCACCACATCGCGGAAATGGCCCTCCGCCACACGCAGCCCCACCGACAGGTAGACCTCCAGATACTCCGGCCCGCGCACGTAGACCTCGGTGGTGATCAGCCGCCGCGGGTCCAGGTGATCGCAGACGGTCTGCAAGAAAAGCCGGTCAGGCGTGGGCCAGCGCGGCCGCAGCACGTCGTACCTGGGCACGGTCAACAGGGTGACGACGCCAGGGTTGGCGCCGCTGCGGCTGGGATGAAAAAGGGGCAGCACCTCGACGCGGCCCATGTCCACACCGGGGGTGCGCATGGCCACATCCTCGAAATCCTGGGCGGTCACCAGCCGGTCGCGGTGGCGCAGATAGAGGGGGATGTTGCGCTCTCCCTCCTCGGTGGTCTCGCCCTGGTCGCCGCCCCAGGTAGGCACGGGGTTCTCGACCTTGAAGCCGCCTTGCAGCCGCGGATCGGGCGAGGCGTTGATCGCGCCCACCGCCACGTTGCCGGCCACGCCGCCGCCATATTCGTAGCTGGCGCGGATGCGCTGGCCCGCGACTGGCCGCGCGCCGCGTAGCCCGTCGCCGAAGCGGATCTGGCCCGCCTCCGGGTCCAGCACGAAAACCCGGTCGTCGTCGTCCGCGGCCAGCAGGTCGTCGGTCAGCCGCCAAAGCTGCCAGCTCCCATCCTGGTTCTGCGTCTCCAGCCGCAGCGAGTCGACGATCACCGGCGTGCTGGCCAGGGTGACGGCCTGGTCGGGCTCGCCGTTGCCGCTGCCCAGTTGCTCGTTGACCACCGCGACCGCCTGGCGCACCGGCGCGGCGTTGATGCCCAGCCAGCTCAGCCGCGCGATCACCGGCGGCGCGACGACGCCAGCCGTGGCCGGCGCGGCCACCTTGATGCGCAGCCAGGTCAGCAGCCGCGCCTTGATCTGTTCATCTTCCAGCCGGGGCGGGTAGTCGCCGGAGCCTTCGTCCAGCGGCTCTCCGAACTCCCAGGTGCGCAGGCCGGCCGCGCCGGGCAGCTCCAACTGCACGACGCCCACCTGGGCCAGCACGTCCGGCTCCTGGATCACCCGCAGCCGCGTGTAGCTCACCGCCGACGCGCTGAGGTTGGGCATCTCGTAGACCAGCGCGGGCACGGGCAGCCGCTGTGCGCCGCGCGTCTGCGGCAGGAGGGGCGGCGCATCGTCGGCCAGCGCCGGCACGACGCCGATGGAGAGGGTTTTGTAGGCGATGGCCTCGCGCACCGTGTCCAGGGGAACGTTCTTGGG
Organism: Caldilineales bacterium; assembly: GCA_021463315.1. GTDB lineage: Bacteria > Chloroflexota > Anaerolineae > JAAEKA01 > JAAEKA01 > JAAEKA01. The sequence continues at coordinate 2,222 of JAJTXO010000221.1, forward strand.
CGCCAGCAGGGCGATGTAGAGCGCGCCGTCCAGGGTGTCGGCGATCAGGTCGAAGAGCGGATTTGGCTCGCTGGCGGTGGGCAGCCGGGGCGACAAGGTCTCGTAGAAGCGCAGATCCACCTCCGGGATCGGCGCGCCGGCGGCCGCGGCCTGGGCCAGGCGGGCCTGGCGCAGCGCGTCGAACTGGCGCTCCAGCCCGGCGTGGCGCGGGCTGGCGGGATCGACGGGGCGCTTGTAGTAGACCTGTCCCTCCACCGGCAGCACGGTGAGGCCGCTGCGGGTCAGGAAGCGCACATTGCCGGCCAGCACCGCCACGCCGGCCGCCAGCGTCAATGCCTGCATCGGGCCGCGATCGTTGCGGATGGCCACGATGCCCTCGGCCGCGGCAGCCGGCTGCAAGGGAATGCCCAGCAGTTGCAGGAACTTCAGCCGGTTGCGCTCCGGGATGCGGTTGGCGCGGTAGAGCAGGTTGTCGGTCAGGAAGGCGAACAACTGCACCAGGGTGATGCCAGGGTCGCTCTCCACGTCGAAGTTGGTCCACTCCGGCGTGTGGGAGGGGATGCGCCGCTTGGCGGCCTCCAGCAGTTGTTCGTAGGTGCGGTCATCCAGGACGGGCAGTTGCAACGGCATAGCTCAGCCCTCCAATTGCAGGCTCAGGCTCAGGCGCTCGACGCTCTGCGTGGCGATCAAGCGGTATTGGATGGTGATCTCGACCAGCCGCGGGTCGGCCGGCGAGTCCAGAACGGCGACATCTTGCAGCGCCACCCGCGGCTCCCAGCGGCCGATGGCCTCGGCGATGCGCTCCTTGATCAACTGGCGGGTGGCCACGGTGTTGGGTTCGAACAGGAAGCGGCGCAGCCCGCAGCCGAAGCCCTCGCGCATCAGCCGCTCGCCCGGCTCGGTGAGCAGCAAGATGCGGATCGACTCGCGCACATTCTGCTCGCCCACAGCCCAATAGAGCCGCCCATCCCCGCCCACGCGCGGCGGGAAACCGAGGCCTTGTCCGAAGATGTTGGTGGTGCGTGTTGCCATGACGTAACTCGTAATGCGTAATGCGTAACCCGGAATCGCGGGGTTTGTCTTTGCTTCTCGGCGATCGTCTGCCGTTCACCGATCACCGTCTGAATCACGGATTGTCACGGATTAACGGATTTCACGGAGCCGGAGCCGGCCACACCGTTCACCGTTCACCGATCACCGATTACCGTCTGAATCACGGATTGTCACGGATTAACGGATTACACGGAGCCGGAGCAGCCGCACCGTTCACCGTTCACCAATTACCGATTACCGATCACCGATTATCGATCACCGATCACCGTTCACCGATCACCGATCACCGATCACGTCCCGCCCAGCAGCTTCTTGGGCACGGGCAGGCAGATGCGGAAGAAGAGGATCCACCAGAAGGCGAAGTTCAGGATGATGACGAAGATCAGCAGCAGGAAGAAGGCGACGATGAAGATGATCTCGATGGAGAAGGAGCAGATGAAGGCGAAACCGCCTGAGTTCTCCGGATTCAGGTCGGAGGCATCCTTCAGCAGAGCTTCTTCTTTGCCGGTGATGGCGGCGATCTTGCGCTGCAACGGCTCGGAGATCATGAAGGTGACGCCCTTCTTGAACTGGCGCATGTCCGACAGGCCGACGTTGGTGGGCAGCGGGATCTTGACCTGGCGGGCCGGCGCGTCCCGGTCGAAAAAGGGCGCCAGGCGGAAGGGCTGCGACTGCTGGCTGATCACCTGCTGCACGGGATCGCACTGCGGCCGCTCGTAGACGCAACGCAGCACGTAGGTCGCCTCGCCGCCCGGCTCGATCTTGGGCAGCTCGACCGGCGGCCGCGTCTCTGCGGATAGCGCCGCCTGGAAACGGCTGCGCAGCGTGGCGCCGTCGAACAGCACGTCGTCCAGCCGGTAGCTGTTGCCGAAGCCCAGCGCCGACGGGTCGGCCTCGCTCTGGTTGAGCTGACTCTGCTGCTTGGCGACGTTGCCCAGCGCGCTGGCCAGGGTGCGGCTGCCGCTCCACTGCGTCGCCTTGAGGAAGCTCATCAGCGCGGCCTTCTCGTCCGCCTTGGGACCGCTGAAGCCCGCGTCAGGATTGTCGCGCAGCGCCGCGGCCACGTCGGGCAGCGCCTCGGGCCGGGCCAGCAGCTCCCACAGATCCAGCAGCGCGAACACCGACATGTGCAGCCGGATGGGCGTAGGCGGCGCGGGGGGCGGCTCGATCTGGCGTTGCGTCGGCATCCCGACCAGCGCCGTGGCCTGATCGATGAAGCGCGCCTGCAGCTCGTCGGCCCGCGGGTCGGTCAGCGAGCTCTGCGGCACGCCGGCCAACTGGGCCAGCGCCGACGGGCCAACGCTGTAGCTCTCCTTGCTGGAGACGGGGATGTAGCCGAAGAGCAGCGTGCGGCCCTCCCGCGGCGCGGTGGCGTAGAGCGGCAGCCGCTCCTCGTGCTCCAGCAGGCTGCGGCCGCCGTTGTTGACCGGCAACCAGCCGGCTGCGCTGCCGTTAGCCGGTACCCAGCCATGCTCCACCCCGCCGATCAGCTTGCGCAAGACGAAGAAGGTGCTCTCCTCGTCGGCCAGGCTGACCTCGCGCTGGGGGAAACCTGGCTCCACGCAACACAGCGAGCCGCTGACCAGGTAGAAACTGCCGTGGATCGGCTGGAACAGCTTGAGCGTCTGGCCGGCCGCGATCGGCTGCGCCACCTGGCCGGCCAGCGCGCCGTTCCCGCTCTGCGCCGCGGCCATAAACTCCTCCACGAACGCGTCCGAGTCGTAGCGGAACAGATGCGGCTGGAAGAAGTCCGGCTGGCGGTAATCGTCGCCGCTCTCCTGCCAGAGGGGCTGAGGCTTGAGCCAGGTGATGTGTTGGGACATGGTGTCGTTACTCGGAAGTTGGGATCGTGTGAGTTGGGTGTATTTATGGGGAGTCGTAACGAGTAACTCGTAACCCGGAATGGTGTGATTTTGGTGTGGGTATGTCAAGTTGTAACGAGTAACTCGTAGCTCGGAACTCGGAACCCGGAACTCGGAACTCGGAACTCGGAACCCGGAATGGTGTGATTTTGGTGTGGGTATGTCAAGTTGTAACGAGTAACTCGTAACTCGGAGTCTATGGGATTCGTGTTTGCTTCTCGTGGATCGTCTGAACGGTTGCGGTGCCCGGCACTTTAACGGCGATTCGCCCATGATGCCACACTCGTAGCAAGTGCCGGGCACTTATACGCAATCACCGTTCACCGTGCAATTCCGGGTTACGCATTACTTGTTACTCGTCACTCGTTACGGATAGCCCAAACCTGCCATATCCGCACACACATCCCACACGTCCGGGTTACGAGTTACGAGTTACGGGTTACTCACCAAATATTGCCCGCGCCCGGCGAGTAGGTCGCGCTGACCACGGCGTTGCTGATCAGCGTGTCGCACTGGACGACGCCGCTGAACTTGGACATGCCGGCGTTGACGGTGACCATGCCGGCGCTGACCTCGACGGTGCTGGCCTGCACCGTGACCTTGGCCGCGGCCACGATCTTGACGCCGCTGGTGTCCAGAGTGATGGAGTTGCCGTTGCTGTCCTTGATCTCGACCTTGCCGGGGCCATCCTGCATGGTCAGCTTCTGGCCGCCGGGCGTTTCCAGGATCAGCTTCTCCTGGCCGTCCTGGTCGTCCAGCGTCACCTTGACGCCGTTGCGCGAGGTGATCGACTTGATGAAGTTGTTGCCCGCGCCGTCCATGCTCTCCGGCGGCGCGTCCTTGCCGTTCCACAGCGCGCCCACCACGTAGGGCCGCCGCGGGTCGCCGGCCTCGAAAGCCACCAGCACCTCGTCGTCCACGTCGGGGATGAACCAGGAGCCGCGGTTCTTGCCGGCCATGAAAGTGGCCAAGCGCGCCCAGACGTTGTAGCCGCCGCCGTCGTCGGGCAGCCAGGGCAGCTTGACCTTGATGCGGCCCTGCCCGTCGGGGTCCTGGATATCGGTGACCAGCGCCGGATAGACGCCGTACAGCCGGTTGCGCTCCTCGGCGCGTCGGGCCAGTTCCAGCGGATCCATCTAGCCTCCAATCCCTGGGCGCTCGACCTGGAAGGTGGTGCGATAGCCGTTGAGCAGATCGTAGGTGTGGCGCGCCAGGGTCACGGTGTACTTGCCCTCGAACAGCGGGCCGACGCCGCGCAGCTCCAGCGTCGCGCCGACCTGGATGGCTGGATTGCCGTCGGCCACGCCTGCGCCGGAGAGAAAGCGGCGCGCCCGGCGGCGATAGCCCGCGTCGGCCAGCGCCTGCGCCTCCTGCTGGGAAAGCGGCGTAGCCAGCCCGGCCCGCTCGGTGCGCTGGGCCAGCGCCCGGCCCAGCGTCGCGCCGCCGCTGCGCCGGCTGTCAAGCTCGCTGCTGACCGCGCTTTCGCCCGCCT
>JAJTXO010000222.1 GCA_021463315.1 Caldilineales bacterium
AAGGATCCCCCGCTCAGCACAACGGAGACCCTTCGCCGAGCCTCAGGGTGACAGTATGCAAGAATTTCCTTTACGATGTATTGAATACTCTGTAAAACAAGTTCCTACACATTGTCATCCTGAGGCTCGGCGAAGGATCCCCCGCTCAGCACAACGGAGACCCTTCGCCGAGCCTCAGGGTGACAGTATGCAAGAATTTCCTTTACGATGTTTCAATGAAGACAGCGTAGAAACGGCTCAGCCCAAGACTTCGGCGATGACTTCTGAAGTCTCTCGATCGCTCCACGGTGTTATACGCAGAGGCGACAAAATTACTGCACTAAGGCGCCCGGCATTGTGACGGCGCATCGCCCACGATGGCAAATGAGGTCGGAACAGGGAGAACACGAATTTAGGATATTATATGCACAAACGCGCAGAGCGCCAACCTCCAGCCCGCGTTGCGATGAGAATTGGCCGCAGGCAGAGCCGCTCCGCTGCGCCACAGCCCGCTGAGGAAAGCAAAAAAAGCCCAGCGCCGGACAAGCGGAGCCTGCCGGCGCTGGGCGGCTGTTTCATTGTTGATCTCCATCGTCATGCGCCCGATAAGTATCATCTCAATAGATTGGGGAGACTTCCGAAGTCTTATGGACTGTGAGCTCGTTTTGAACAAACCTGCGCAGACTTCGGAAGTCTCGACCCCGGTTTATTGAGATGACACCCCGATAATGTCTGAGGCGGCGTATTTGCGCAAAGCCGCGCTTGCGCCTAGAATCGGGGCTGGCCCATCGGCCACGACCGTTTACCCGCTGGTCGAGTAGCTGGCCGCTGCGGACAGCGTATCGAGACCCCACCCTGCCGACGCACCTGATGCCAACCACCACCCAACGCCCGGCCCTCCTGCGCTTGTTTCCCTATCTGCTGCTGGCTGCCATTCTGGCGCTGGCCGCAGCCTTGCGCTTCTACCGGCTGGGCGCGGTCGCCTTCACCTTCGACGCGGCCGCGGTCAGCAACCTGGCTGCGCAGTGGATCGACCAGGGCCGGCTGCCGCTGCAAGGGATGGTCTCCTCCACCGGCTTCCGCAACCCCCCGCTTACCGTCTACCTGATCAGCCTGCCGCTGCGGTTCAGCCGCGATCCGCTGGCGCTGACCGGCTTTGTGGTCGCGCTCAACCTGCTGGCGGTCGCGGGGACCTTTTGGCTGGGCCGGCGCTACTGGAGCGCGGCGGCGGGGCTGCTGGCCGCGCTGCTCTTCGCGGTCAGCCCCTGGGCGGTGCAGCATTCCCGCGGCGTGCTGGGCCAGGACCTGCTGGCGCCGGGCGTGGTGCTGCTGATGCTCTGCACGCTGGCCTGGTTCGTGGACGGCCGGCGCTGGCTGCTGGCCGTCGCGCTGGTGACGCTGGCCGCGTTGATCCAGATCCATCTGGCCGCGCTGGCGCTGGCGCCGCTGTTGACGCTGCTGGTGCTGTGGGAGCTGATCAGCCAGCGGCGGCAGGGCGCAGCGGCGCGGCTTTGGCAGCCGCTGGCGCTGGGCGTGGCGCTGGGCGCGCTGCTCTACCTGCCCTATCTGGCGGCCGACGCGCAGCAGGGCTGGGTCAACGTGCGCGGCTTTCTGGGCCAGGGTGGCGGGTCGGCCGGCGTGCAGGGGCAGACCTTTGACTTGGCGCTGCTCAACATCGGCGGCCGCAACATCCACGCCCTGGCCGGCCCGCAGCGCTTCCGCGACTTTCTGGCGGGCCTGCCCGGCATCGCCTACTGGCTAGACCGGCTGGAGGAGCTGCTGGTGCTGGCCTCGGCCCTTTTCCTGGGCGTCCGTCTGCTGCGGCGGCGCTACGACGCCCGCCAGGCGCGCAGCCACGGCGTGTTGCTGCTCTGGCTGGGGACGCCGGTGCTCTTCTTCCTGGTCTTCAGCGCCCAGGTGCAGCTTCATTATCTGGTGGTGCTCTACCCCGCGCCCTATCTGGCGCTGGCCGCGGCCGCGGGCGAGCTGTTCCACCTGCTGGCCGGCCGCGTCTGGCTGCGTCGCGGGCTGGTCGCGGCCGGCGGCCTGGCGCTGTTGCTGCTGGTGGCCTGGCAGATCACGCTGATCGGCGCGATCTACCGTTTCATCGACCAGCATGACACGCCCGACGGCTGGCCCACGCCGGCGCGCATCGTGCGCGCCGCGGCGCACACCCTGACGGAGTACGCCAGCCTCACCCCCGACGGCGAGGTGATCGTGCTGTGCCAGGGCCAGGTGCCGGAGTGGGACGAGTGCCCGGCCGTCTGGACCTTCCTGGCCAGCCAACTGCCCAACGTGCGCATCATGGACTACGACGACCCCGGCTTTCGCGTCTATCAGGAGGCCGAGGACGCGCTCTTCCTGCTGACGCCAGGCGCCAGCCTGGCCGCGGCTGAGCTGCCCCTGCTGGCCCAGGCGCTGCCCGAGGCCGACGCGCCGCTGCGCGAGAACGTGGACGCCTACCGCTTTTTCCGCATCCACAACCCCTACAGCGACATCGCCCGCTATCTGGAGCGCATGGCCCAGCCGGGCGACGCGGTGCTGCTGGTGGGCCGCGACCAGCAGCCCGCGCTGGCTCGTTTCTACACCGGCGACCTGCCCATCTACCAGTTGCCGCAGCCCGACCCCGATACGACCCTGCGCCAGTTGGAGCAGATCGCCGGCCAGCATCGCCAGCTTCTGGTCCTCTACCGCGCGGCCGAGGAGAGCGATCCCGACGGCCTCGTCCAGGGCTGGCTGGCCGAGCATGGCTATCCCAGCCGCGAGAGCTGGCTGGGGCCTGTGGCCGCGGTGCGCGTTCTGCTGCCCGGCGCCGAGGAGGGCTGGAGCGCAGCGCAGCCCGAGGCCGATTTCGACGGCCAACTGCGCCTGCGCGCTGTAGCCCGCTCAGCCGAGGCGCTGCAGGCCGGCAAGCTGCTGGCTGTGCGGCTGGACTGGCAGGCGCTGGCCCAGCCCGCCGCCGACTACAGCCTCTTCATCCAGCTCCTGGACGCCGCTGGCCAGGTCGTGACGCAGCGCGATCTGCCGCTGCAGGCCAGCGGCGCGCTCAGCAGCGCCTGGCAGCCAGGCCAGCAGGCCAGCACGCGCGCGGCCCTGGCCCTGCCCGCAGACAGCGCGCCCGGGCAATATCGCCTGATCGCCGGCCTGTACGATCCCCAGAGCGGCGCACGGCTGCCGGTGGGCCGCGGCGATTTCCTGGACCTGGGCGTGCTGCAGATCGAACCGGCCAGCCAGCCGGGCGCGCTGGACCTGGAGAGCAAGGAGCTCGCGCCGTGACCACCCCGACTGCGCCCCGCTGGCCGCGGCCGCTGGCCGTCGCTCTGCTGCTGTTGGCCCTGCTGCTGCTGGCCTTCCACATCGTGCGCCAGGTGGAGAAAAACCCGCTGCGCATGGACGAGGCCGATATGGCCAGCTCCATCGCCAACTGGGTGACGCTGGGCCAGCCGCTGCTCTACCTGGGCCAGCCGCCGCCGCCCGACGACTGGCTGCTGCCGCTGGGCCAGCGCACCCTGGGCGACGGCCAGCAGTACGCCTTCTATCGCATCAAGCCGGAGACCGGGGTCAAAAAGGAGTTCTTCATCGCGCTGCGCGACGGGGTGGTGGGACGCTACACCTACTATCCGCACCCGCAGCTCTATCTGTTTGTCCACTCGCTGCTCTTCCGGCTGGCCCCGCTGACCGTGGAGACCAGCCACCTGATGCGCTATTTCAACCTGCTGTGGATCGTGGGCATGGCGGCCGGCATGGCGCTGCTGAGCCGCGAGCTGTACGGAGGCCGCTCCAGGTCGGCCGCGGATCGGGGCTGGCTGGTCTTTGCCGTCGCGCTGCTGCTGCTGGCGGTCAACAGCTTTGCCGTGCGCGCCGCGCTGCTGATCGACTTCCAGGCCCCCACCGCCTGTCTGGCCGTCTGGTACGCCTGGGCCTTTGTGCGCAGCCAGGAGCGCGGCCGGCTGAGCTGGCCGCTGGCGCTGGTGACGCTGCTTTTCTGGTGGAGCAACTTCGGCGCGCCCATCAGCGTGCTGCTGGGCACGGCCACCTATCTGCTGCTGATCGGCTGGCGGGCGCGGCCCTGGCGCGCGCTGCTGTCGGTGGCCGCGGGCACGGTCGCCTTCGTGCCGGTCTACTGGCTGTTCAGCCGCATCTTCGACCTGCCCTTCAGCCAGCCCTTCCTCTACATCACCGACCGGGCGGGCGACGGCGCGGGCGGGCTGGCCGGGCTGGCGGCGGATGTGGGGCGCTATTCGCTGTGGTATGCCCAGGAGCTCGGCCCCTGGCTGGTGATCGCGGCGTTGGCGCTCTTCGTTCTGGCCCTGGTCAGCCGGCGGGCCATCGACCGCCCCGCGCTGGCGCTGGCGCCGGTGCTGGCCTTCATCGGCCTCCTCTCCCAGGCCGCGGCGCGCGGCGACGCGTTTCACTTCCCCAAGTACATCTATTTCGTCGCGCCGCTGCTGTGCGTGTTCGTGGCAGGGGAGTTGGTGAGGCTGCTGGTCGGCGACCAAGACGCTTCGGCGCCTTCGGTCAGCGTGACAGGGGCGCGGCGCGGGCTTAGTTGGCTGGCGGCCGGCGTGCTGGTGGCGCTGCTGGGGCTGTCAGCCAGCCAGGCGTGGCGCTCCATCCAGGCGCCGGGCGGCACGCTGTACGATCCCGGCGAGGTGGGGCTGGTGGAGGCCGCGCAGGCCGCGCGGGCCGAGGTTCCAGCCGACGCCATCCTGCTGGCGCGCAAGGACGCCGCCTTCCTGGCCCAGCGCGATTTCATCGAGTGGGAGGGGCCGCTGTTGACTGATCCGCAGGCCTTGCAAGAGACCATCGAACGCTACGGCATTCGCTACGCCATCGGCGGACCGTTGCTGCTGGGGCCAGACGCGCAGGTCACCTGGGCCTACTGGGCCGAACACTTCGACGTAGTCCTGGACGCTGGCGACTATGTGTTGCTCAGGAAGCGCTGATCTATGGCCATGAACTCAGCCGGCCCCGACCGGCCCTCCCGCTCCTCCTGTCCCCTGATCGCGCTGGGCTTGGCGTTGCCCTTCGTCATCGTCGCCTTGATTCCCGTTTACCACAAGGGCGACCTGATGGCCTATGCCCGCTGGGCCGACTGCCTGCAGGCCTTCGGGCCGCGCACCTATCTGGAATGCGCGGCCTACCGGCCGGAATCGCCCCTGGGCTACCCCTCCGTCGGCCTGTGGCTCAGCGGCGGCGCGGTGCAGGCCATGCGGCTGCTGAGCGAAAACGTCTTGGGTCGCACGCTGGACGCCCCCACGACCGATACGCTGGTCCGCTTCTACCTGGCCAGCTTCGCCGCACTGGATTTTCTGCTGCTGGCCTGGCTGGCGCGGCTGCTGCGCTATGGACGCCCCCTGCTGGCCGCGTTTCTGCTGATGCTGCTGCCCTGGATGGTGGTGGGCGGCGTCCTGTGGGGCCAACTGGATGGCGCGTCGCTGGCTGGCGTCCTGCTGGCCTTCATCGCGCTGTGGCAGGCCTGGCAGGCGGTCGGCCAGCGCCGGCTGCGGCCGGCCTGGCTGTGGCTGCTGCTGGCCGGGCTGATGCTGGCCATCCTGCTGCTGCTCAAGCAGCTCAACACCTTTGCCCTGCCCTTCTTCCTTTTCCTGCTGGCGCTGGCGCTGTGGAGCTTTTGGCGCGAGCTGGGCGGGCGAGGGCTGGCCGCGGCGCTGGCTGCGCTGCTGCTGGCAGCCGCGTTCTTCCGTCTGCTGGACAGCCGTTTCGCGCTGCCGCCGGAGGCGTGGGGCTCCACCTTCTGGCACGGCTGGCAGGTCAGCCCCCACGGCGACGTGATCTCAGGCAACGGCTTCAACCTGTGGATTCTGCTGGGCCGCGACATGTGGTCGTCGTCGCGCGAGCCGTTCACCACGCTGCGGTTGGGCCCGTGGAGCCAGGATCTGACCCCCTATCACACCGGCATGGCGCTCTATGGGCTGCTGCTGATCCTCCTGTTCGTGGCCGCGTTCATCGCCGTGCGGCCGCTGCTGGCCCGGGGCGAGCTGGCCCGGCTGACGGACGACCAACGGGCCGCGCTGCTGGCCTGGCTGGCCCTGCTGCTGGGACTGACCCAACTGGGCTTCAACGTGTTGCTGACCGGCACCCACGAGCGCTATCTCTTCCTGGGCTACCCCTTCCTGATCCTGTCCACGGTTTGGTTCGCCCGCCGCGGCCATCTGGGCATGGGCCTGGCCGCGTTCACGGTGGTGGCGGCCATTCTGAACGGCGTCTTCGTGCTGGGCGCGATGCAGCCGCTGCCCGGCATCCTCTTCGTGGTCTACAGCAACGCCTTTCAGGCCTCGCTGCACATGATCCTGCTGGCCGCGCTGCTGGCTGCCTGGCTGCGCATCAGTCGCCAGTTTGCCCGGGACCGATCGACAGGCGTCCCGCCGGGTTGACGGCGAGTCCGTGGCCGGAGCCGGGCAAGACGCCCTGGAGATCGGTGATGGAGAATATGATCGCCAGGCGTCCCGCCGGGTTGGCGGCGAGTCCGTGGCCGGAGCCGGGCGAGACGCCCTGGAGATCGGTGATGGAGAAATCGATCGCCAGGCGTCCCGCCGGGTTGACGGCGAGTCCGTCGCCGGAGCCGGGCGAGACGCCCTGGAGATCGGTGATGGAGAAATCGATCGCCAGGCGTCCCGCCGGGTTG
>JAJTXO010000223.1 GCA_021463315.1 Caldilineales bacterium
AGCGGGCCGGGCGGGACGCCCTGGGGATCAACCAACACCACCTGATCAGCGAGGCGTCTCGCACCACCTGATCAGCGAGGCGTCCCGCCGAGCGGGCCGGGCGGGACGCCCTGGGGATCAACCAACACCACCTGATCAGCGAGGCGTCCCGCCGAGCGGGCCGGGCGGGACGCCTTGGGGACGGTGAACGGCATCTACAGGTGCGGCGTCAACTGCCTGATCAACCGATCCTTGGGCTGCAGGCCGACGATACGCTCCACGGGCTTGCCATTCTTGAACAGAATCAGCGTCGGAATGCTCATCACGCCATAGGCCATGGCCGTGGCCGGATTCTCGTCCACGTCCAGCTTGGTGATGCGCAGCTTGCCGTCGTATTCTCTGGCCAACTCGTTGAGAATCGGCGCAATCATCTTGCACGGGCCGCACCACTCCGCCCAGAAATCGTTCAGCGTCGGCAGCGAGGACTGGAGCACATCAGCCTCGAAGCTGGCATCGGAAACAGCAACAGGTTGGGACATCTTGCTTCTCTCCATCGTCTGATTTGGCGCAAGGCCAGCGGTATCATAGCCAGGCGCTGGGACTTTGTCAAGGCAGCCCGCGCCCTGTCGCCTGCCGCGCCCGCGGGTCGCGCTTTTTGCGTTGGCGTTGCGGCGCATATGTGGTACAATGCCGCGGCAGAGCCACCAAGGACACCACGATGAGCTTGAGCACCTGGCCGATCTACGGACATCACTGGGCAGTCGATCTGCTGGACCGCGGGCTGCGGGCCGGTCGGCTGCCCCATGCCCTGCTGCTGGCCGGGCCCGCGCAGATCGGCAAACGCACTCTGGCCACCGCGCTGGCCGCGGCGCTGATCTGCACCGCCGAGCAGAAGCCGTGCGGCCACTGTCGCGCCTGTCGCCTGACCGCGCAGGGCGTCCATCCTGACGTGCGCCTGGTAGCCGCGGATGACTCCGAGCGCGGCCGCGAGGGGGTGCTCAAGATCGACCAGATCCGCGCCGTGCAGCGCGAGGCCAGCCTGGCGCCCATGGAGGCCCCGCGCAAAGTCTTCATCCTGCGTGAGCTGGAGCGGGCCAACCTGCCCGCGGCCAACGCGCTGCTCAAAACCCTGGAGGAGCCGCCGGCCCAGGTGGTGCTGCTGCTCACCAGCGCCCGCCCCCACGCTCTGCTGCCCACCATCATCTCCCGCTGTCAGGTGCTCAACCTGCGCAGCCTGCCGCGGCAGCAGGTCGCGGACGCCTTGATTGCGCATTGGGGCGCCTCCAGCGAGCGCGCCGATCTGCTGGCCCGGCTGGCCGATGGGCGGCTGGGCTGGGCCGTGCAGCGACTCACCGACAGCCAGGCCTGGGAGGAACGATCCCGCCGTCTGGCTGAAGCCCGCGAGCTGCCTCGGCAGAGCCGGCTGCAGCGGCTGGCCTACGCCGACGAGCTGAGCCGCTCCCCCGCGGCCCTGCTGCCCACCTTGACGCTGTGGGCCAGTTGGTGGCGCGATCTGCTGCTGATGCAGCAAGGCTGCGCGGCCTGGCTGCGCAACGTCGATCTGGCCGACGAGCTGGCGCGGGAGGCCAGCCGTTTCGACCCTGGCCAGGTCTCTGCCTATCTGGCGCGGCTGCACGCCGCGCCGACGCAAATCAACCAAAACGCCAACGCCCGCCTGTTGCTGGAGACGTTGGTGTTGCACATGCCGGCTGTGTCGTCTGCCTGAAGCACAGACCCTCCCCCGGCCGCGTGCCCCTTCCGATCGAGAGGCCCCACGCTGCGCCGGTCATCCGGTCGCCCCAGACGCATGGCCCGACCGCCAAGCAGGAGGTCTTATGCCCGTCGTCGTTGGTGTCAGCTTTCGTCCCGTCACCAAAGTGTATTACTTCGACCCTGGCGTGCTGTTGGACCTGGCCGCCGACGAATATGTTGTTGTGGAGACATCGCAGGGGCAGGATGTGGGCCGGGTGACCTGGTCGCCGCGGGCCATTGGAGAGAGCCGGCTGGCCGGCGATCTGAAACCGGTGGTGCGGCGCGCCACAGCCGCGGATCTGTTGGAGCGCGATCGCTTTCGCCGCCAGGAGGAGGATGTGCTGGGGCAGTGTCGCGCCAAGGCGGCTGACCATCGGCTGCCCATGGTCGTGGTGTCGGCCGAGTACAGCTACGATGGCAGCCATCTGGTGGTGTCGTTCACCGCCGAAGGCCGGATCGACTTTCGCGATCTGGTGCGCGATCTGAGCCGCCAGTTCAACACCCGCATCGAGATGAAGCAGATCGGCGTGCGCGACCAGGCCAAGGTGCTGGGCGGCGTCGGCAAATGCGGCCGCCAGCTCTGCTGTTCCTCCTGGCTGCGCGAGTTCAACCCGGTCACCATCAAGATGGCCAAACAGCAGAATCTGCCGCTCAACCCTCCGGAGATCTCCGGCGTCTGCGGGCGTCTGCTCTGCTGCCTGAGCTATGAAGCCGATGTCTACGAAGAAGCTCGCAAGCAACTGCCCAAGGTCGGCGCGGCCGTCGTCACGCCGGCCGGTGAAGGCCGCGTGCGCCGTGTGCAGCCGCTGACCGAAACCATCACCGTTCGCCTCGATGATGGCGCAACACAGGAGTTCACCCTGGCCGACATCCAGATCCCCAACGCCAAAGGGGGCGCCCGCGGCTGCGGCGGCTGCTCGGCGCGTCGCCCGTCTGCGGCCGAAGATGAGAACGGCGAGACGCTGGAAACCGCGGAGGAACCCTCGGCTGCGGATGAAAACCAGCCCGCCGGCGCGCCAGGCAGCAAACGGGGACGCTCCAAGCGCCACCGCAATCGCCCCGCGGACTGAACACCCCCCACCGATCGCAGGGTTATGTCAAACAAAAACAGAGGACGCTCCCAGGAGCGTCCTCTTTGCTGTTCTACGAACTACATCGCGGATCAAATAGCTCGGGCCAGTCTTTTCTGCCGCTCGGTCCGGTCTGTTGCCTGGTCGCTCGGGCCGGTCTCCGACCGAGCCCGTCCGTTTTCAGAGCTACGCCGCGGACCTGACCAGTTTGCTGCCGCCCGCGTGCTCACCCCAGTGCCATCTCATCGTTTCTCGATGGAGATCCGCACAGCCGTGCGCTCATTGCCATCGATTTCGACCTCGGTAAACGACGGCACACAGACGATGTCGATGCTGTCCAACTGCAGATAGCCGTGCGCGATGGCGATCGCCTTGATGGCCTGATTCACCGCACTGGCGCCGATGGCCTGCACCTCGGCATGTCCTGCATCGCGAATGATGCCAGCAATCGCGCCGGCCACAGCGGTGGAACGTGAACTGGCCGAGACCTTGATCATATCCATAGGTCGCACAACTCCTGAAGTAAATGGGAACAACGAAGCGACCTGCGAGTTGTCAATAAGCAACCCTGGGCGGCTGGCGGTGGCTGCGTTGAGTGTCATAGTGTTTTTGGCTCCTTGAATAGGTTACTCTGATGCTATTCAAGACGGGCAACACCTGCCAAGGTTACGGCCTATAGTAGACGATCCCTCCATCTCATCCTGTTCCGCCCCCGCAGACTTCCCAAGTCTTTCGGCCCCCAGCGCTTGAGCGCGACCCTCGGTTGCTGCCAGGGAACAACGACAAGGAGTCTCTGGCTGGCCAGAGACTCCTTGTCGTTGCCGGAAACAGGCAGGCCCGAGAGCGGCCGCAGCAGGCTACTTGGCGTAGTCCACCGCGCGCGTTTCACGAATCACAGTCACCTTGATCTGGCCGGGATACTCCAGATTGTCCTCGACCTTCTTGGCGATATCGCGCGAGAGGGCAATGGCCGCCAGATCGTCCACCACATTCGGCTTGACCACGATTCTGATCTCACGGCCAGCCTGAATGGCGTAGGATTGCTCCACACCCTCGAAGGAGTTGGCCATATCCTCCAGGGCGGTGACGCGGCGCAGATAGGTCTCCAGCGCCTCGCGCCGGGCGCCGGGTCGAGCGCCGGAAACCGCATCGGCCGCCTCGACCAGAATCGCCTCCAGCGTCTCCGGCTCCACATCATGGTGGTGGGCCGCGATGATGTTGACCACCTTGGGCGGCACACCGTAGCGCCGGGCGATATCCGCGCCGATCAGCGCGTGCGGGCCTTCCACCTCATGGGTGACTGCCTTGCCCAGGTCGTGCAGCAGGCCGCCCATCTTAGCCAGGCGCACATCCGCGCCCAGCTCGGCCGCCAGCACCCCGGCCAGGTGGGCCGTCTCCACCGCGTGATAGAGCTGATTCTGGCCGTAGCTGGTGCGGAAACGCAGACGGCCCAGCAGCTTGATCACCTCAGGGTGCAGGCCTTGCAGGCCGGTGTCGAAGGTTGCCTGCTCGCCAGCCTCCCAGATCACCTGCTCGACCTCTTCCTGCGCCTTGCGCACTTCTTTCTCCACGCGGGCCGGATGAATGCGACCATCGACGACCAGCTTGGACAGCGTCAGGCGGGCCACTTCACGGCGCACCGGATCGAAGCTCGAGATGATCACCGCCTCAGGGGTGTCATCCACGATCAGATCGACGCCAGTGGCCTGCTCGATGGAACGGATGTTGCGGCCCTGCCGGCCGATGATCCGGCCCTTCATCTCGTCGTTGGGCAGCGGCACCGAGGCGATGGTGGTCTCGGCCACCTGCTCCGACGCCACCCGCTGGATAGCCAGCGTGACCAGCTTGCGGGCGCGGCGATCGGCTTCCGCCTGCGCCTCGGCCTCCACCTCGCGAATCACGCGCGCCATATCCTGGCGGGTCTCGTCGCGCACCGAGTCCAGCAGCAGCAGCTTGGCTTCTTCAGAGCTGAGGCCAGAGATGCGCTCCATCTCTCGGCGGTGCTGATCTTCCAGCTTGTCCAGATCGGCGATTCGCTTGTCGAGATTCTTCTGCCGCTTCTGCAGATTCTTGTCTCGACTGTCCAATTCTTCTAGCTTGCGATCTTGGGTCTCCTGTCGTCGCTGCAAACGCTCTTCCTGACGGCGCATATCGCGTCGCCGGCTGTTGGTTTCCTGCTCCATCTCCTCGTGCAGGCGAACTTGCTCCTCTTTGAGCTGCAGTTCGGCCTGAGTACGCAACTGATCGACGGTTCGATCAGCGTCACGGAGGATCTCATCGGCCCGAAGGTTGGCCGATCTGAGACGTTCAGCGTTGAAATAGCGATAAAGGAAGTGCCCGATGACCGCACCCAGCGCCAGGCCCAACAACAGGCCCAGCAGTGTCACAAAGACTGGTGTTTGCATCGTTGCTCCTGGGACGCCGCCACACGCAGCGCCCTTCTAGATGATCGGTTAATGGCCGGATCAAAGCCAGCCATTTTCCTCCTCCCCTTCGTCAGCGCCCTCGTGCAGCTCCGACCAGAGCTGGCTGACCACAGGCCACACCACGTCATGGCCAAAGCCGCGGCGCAACAGGTAGCTGCCCAGCTTCTGGCGGAACATGTGCTGATCCAGGTTTTCATAGCGCCGGATTTGGGCCAAGCCGGCGCGGTAGGCGCTCTCTGTGCTGTCCACATCTTGCAGCGCCTGGTTGATGATACTGTCGGCAACGCCCTTCTGGCGCAGCTCCTGGCGCAACGCCAACGGCGCGCGGGGTCTGAACTGTTCGCGATTGCTCACCCAGAAGCGAGCAAAGGCTTGATCGTCCAGATAGCCGGCGCTCTGCAAGCGCTCGATGACCCCATCGACGGCCGACGCCGGCAGCTCCTGCTGGCTGAGCATGCGTCGCACCTCGGCGCTGCTGCGTGGGCGGCTGGCCAGAAAGCGCAGCGCCCGCTCATAGGCGCGCTGCCCTGCGTCCTGGCTTTGCAGGCCGGCGATCTCGTCCTCGCTCAGCCCCTGGCCAATGCGCAGCGTTGCAGCGATCAAGGCAGGCAAACCAAAGGCAAAGCTGCCGTCCAGATAGACGTTGACTCGCTCCCGGTTGCGCTGCTGAAAACGCAGAGCCGTGATCGTGGCCATGGCAGAGTGCGCCTGTGGTACTCGTGGCGACCACAAAAAAACAAGCTGTGGCCATGCTCGGGGACCACAGCTTGATCCAGTCTCAGCAACAACGGACCCCCTCATCAGGCACGCCGCGGCGAGTTGCACCCTCGGCGTGGAGGCCGCGCCCAGCGCAAACCTGATGGGGACCCTGGCCAAACGACCCTGTGTCAGCAGCGGGCCGCGTGACCGGAGATGAAACGGTCCGCGGTCGCTGGCCGGCGGCAGGGCTGAACGATCTTGTGCTGGTGACAAAGGCGTGGTGAAGCTGCGTCGCGCCTGCCAGGCGGCGCTGCATCGCCACGCGATGACGTGCTGAATCACTAGGGGCTGTAGCCCACGGCTGCGCTGCGCCCAGGCGCTGCGCGCCGCATTCAAGGCAACTTCCTGGCCGCAATGACGATGAAAAGCGGCGCAGTGGCGGCAAAAAAGCCACCGTTGACCCCAATGCGAACGAAATCGACATGGGGCATTGACTAGAAAGATTAAGACACCATTAGTGTACATCAGGAAGCGATAAAAATCAAGTCGAATTTGGCAGCGCGTGCAAAAAGCCGGCCTTTTAACCGCGAACAGGCCAAAGCATGGCAGATCTCGCCAGATCATGCAGCCGTCGCCGCGATCTCAAGGGCGTCCCGCCCGGCCATGCAGCCGTCGCCGCGATCTCAAGGGCG
>JAJTXO010000224.1 GCA_021463315.1 Caldilineales bacterium
CGATGTGGTTCGATGGCGATTGGAAGCTCGTGCTCGCGGGCGAGGGCGCGGCGCACGCAGGGCTGTGGAGTCGGCTTTCGCCCCGCTCCTCGAAGTCGAACTGGCGCAGCAGCGTCTGGCCATCCATCCAGTACTCGCTGATCGGGTTGGCGGCCTCGTTGCGGCCGCGCACCAGCTCGGTGGCCAGGCCGTCGCGGCCGCTGAGGATGCCGCACACCTCCTGCGGCGCGCCGGCCTGCGCGTGGGCGATGATCTCGGCCTGGATGTGGTGGGGCAGTGTGATGGCGCCTAAGGTGGTCACGTCTATGAACTGATGGATGCACGAAGAACGGGCTTGCGCACTACGAACGGGGTGGGGCTAGATGCTCTATGCTGGAATGGAATGGACAGATGCCGTGAGCGGCAGGGATTGCTCGACCAGACAAATGCCCGCCCAGCACCTCGCGCAGCCAGGCCGCGTCGGGACGACGCACGCGCACCACCTGATCGCTCAGGATCTCGATACCCATGCGATACAGCCGCAGGAGGTGCGCGGCATGCTTGGTGTCGTAGCCGTGCAGCGCCTCCAGCGCGGCCCGCTCGGGGTGGCGATTGGCGCGCCAGCTCTGATAGACTACCAACGGCGAGAAGAGTTGCTCCAGATAGTTGCCGTGCGGCTGCAAGAGCAGAACCACGTACTTGACCAGGTCGTGGCTGACCAGGTCAATCTCGACGCCGTCGACGGCCCAGGTGCGGTTGAAGGTAGGCTTGGGCGGGTGCAGTCCCAGCAGCGCGCGGGTCGGCAGCACGTGGCAGCCGCGCAGGTCCACGTCGCTGTCGGGCGACGGGAAGCCGTACAGGTGCGCGCCGCTAACGCTGATAAAAAGCAGCGGGTGCGGGGTCGCCCCGACTACATGGCCTTGGAATCGGTTGCCGTCGAACACCGTCCAGAACCTCCTGGTCGCGTGGTACTGCCGCTCAAACTAGATGTCCGTTTTTGTCAAGCGAAAACAGGGCCGTTTGACAATCGAAAAGGGGCCTGCTCGACAACGACACGACTGGGTGGGCGAAAAACCAGTCCTGCAAGGCAGCTACAATGCCAACTCAAGCCTTTCCACCGCATCCAGATTGAAGTGCTGGCGCGCGTGCCAGAGATCGTAATTGCTCTGCATTGCCAGCCAGCTCTCCGGGGAGCGGCCAAGTGTCTTGGAAAGACGCAGGGCCATTTCCGGCGTCACGCTGCTTTGTCCATTGAGCAAGCGCGCCAACATCGACGGAGACACCTTCAGCTTAGCCACCACCGAGCGGGAACTGATCTCCAGCGGCTCGAGGTAGACCTCCCGAATGAACTCGCCTGGATGGGGTGGGTTGTACATACTCATGCTTTGTTACGTGAAGCGTGACGCCAGGCTACAGAGTGAGCCGACCTACTTTTCCCGAACCGGATGGGACACATAGCTGTCCACGTACTCGGACCAGTTGTCTTCTGGTTCAAAGAAACGGTGGAAGGGTCGCTTCTTAATATCAGCATATGATGCGAGTCGTTTGTTCCACTCATCCCTTGTCAGCACCTGACCATGATCTCGAAGCCATCTATGGACCTGCCACAAGGCCAACGCACAGCTTCGCGGTCTTTCTGTTTCGAAGTGGCGGCTAAATGCCATCAGATGTCCAAGAAGTTCGGCATCCAGCAAAAAACCGTAGTGATCGACCAAGCCTTCTATCGAGGGTTTTACCTCACCTGCTAACTCCATGTAGTGTTCCCATTCTGAATTATTCCTGTGCTGCAGGCCGAACTGAGCAAACGTGCGACCAAATTCCTTGCTGGTATAGCGAAAGAACCCAATTGCTTCGCCATGGAAGTTGATCACTTTCATCGTGCCATGCGCGGGGTTGTCGAAGTCGATGCCGAACATCTCGTACAGAACGGCCATCAACTTCGCACTTTCACCCCACAGGATGGCGTGGGCCGTATCGGTTGCCGCTTTCCACTTACGCCTACCTAACCAGCTCAATAGCCATGCCAGTATGGTGACGGTGAAGAGGATACCTATCATCTCCGACGCAAGGTTCAACAGCAATTGCGACTGAACATCATCCATGACGACAACCTCTCAATCCACGCGTAGAACGTGGTATGCGTTTGGCGATTGCCAACAACAACGCACTCATGACTAAACCAAGGATTGTCAACCAGCTTTTGCAAGCGCCAAGGACAGCTTCTGAAGCATCGTCTACGGGCTGTTGCACCAGTACGGTGCGAAATCCGGCGCCGGCTGCTCTGGTCCATCGTGGTACATCAACAGCGCCACGCGCACCTGATAGTGGCCGCGTTGGAACAGGCAGTAGCTGTTGCCATTGCGAAAGTGCTCCCGGTAGCCATCGATCTTGTACTGATAGTCGCCGATCTTCATACCCTTGGGATCGACGAACAGGAGGGTGTATTCCTGCCCCTTGACCAGCCAAAAGACGAAATCAGGATGGAAGCTGCGCATACGACCCTGGCTGCCGTCGTAGTAGGGCAGGATCACACGATCCAGCGTTTCGTCGGTGCGACTGAACAGCCACCAGTCGTACTGCGTGAAGAGATTATCTCCTTCTTTGAGATAAGCTTCAAGCTGGTTGATGAAGCACCGCTCGCTGGGAGTGCGTATCACGTGGTTGATGTAGTCGAGCTTCTCTGCGTCTGAGACGAGCAGGGGCAGGAAGTAATGGGCAGCCAGGTGCATGATGTGCAGGCGCTGACCCTGGTAGTCGAAGGTCTCACTGGGCTGAACGCGACTCAACGCAATGACAGCCTCATCATAAGCGTCCTCGTCGATGACACCGGCGTTACGTTGCTCTCTCAGTTTGGCTTTCTTTGCCACAGGAGGCTCATAGTTTCTTACAAGGTTGATTTTGTTCCGCAGTTCGGAAATGTCGGTGAGCGTAACCCGGATGTGCCTGAAGTGATTGATCTCATCCCCCAACGGCTTGAAGCCCTCCAACACTCGCGGCTCCTCGGCAAAGTACTGCATCAATCTCGGCATCAAGACTTCCACGCGGCCAAAACGACGCTCAGCTTGGGCATAAAAATGGGTGTTTGGCTGGGCCAGTGTCTTGTGCAGCAGGTTGACTTGTTGCGGCGCCAGGCCATGATGCGCCAGCAGCAGCCGGTCGTCGGCCAGGTGCTCCATGTAGGACTTCAGCGCCTTGAGCTCATCCTTGTGCAACTCGAACGGGCGCGGCTCACGCTGCTCAACCAGCAAGCGCCCGCTTTCCCGGCGAAAGACCGGGATCAGGATGGGATGGGGCACAGTCTGGGCAGCCGGGCTGACCTCCAAATCAAGCAAGCTGCCGGCGGCTTGCGCCTGTTCCTGGGCCAGCCCTTGCAGGATCGTATCCAGGGCTGCACGCTTGGTGCCGAAGATGAAGAGCGATTCCATGGCATGCAGAAAGAGCTGTGCAGCCATGACCGTGTTGTCGTCTACCTCGCCCACGTTGTGCAGGTTCTGCAGCCGCTTGCGCTGGCCCGGCAGCGGCTCGATGCGCACCCCGCGGCCCACCGACTGAAGCACGAACTTCTGCGCCTCGTCGCCGGTGCCGATGTTGATAAAGGTGATGACGTTGGGCCGGTTGGAGTCCCACCCCTCGTAGAAGCTGCGCGAGCCCATCAGTAGGTTGACGGTGCTGTCGGCTTCGTTGAGGCGGGTAAAAAAGCTGTCGTCCTCGAAGCCCTTGACGATCTCGTAGCCAGCCAGCTCTCCCTTGCGCCAGGGCGTGCTGTCGCCGATCTTGATCAACGCGAAGGGCTCGGCGGTGGACTTGAGCTTGAAGGCCAGCTCCTTGTCGTTGGAGGGGCGCACCAGCACCTCCATGGCCCCGCGGCGCTCGGCGTTAAAGACGTAGCGATAGATATCTGTCCGCGTCAGGCTGTCGAACAGCGCGGCGTTGAAGACAAAGCGCTGGTCTTCGTAGAGGAATGCCAGCCTAGTTGCCAACTCCTCGCGCAGCGTCCTCTTGGCAGCGGTGAAGGCTTGCGGTGAGATCCCATTGCCGATGCGGGCCAGCTCGCGAAAGAACAGCTTCAGGTCGGCCTCCTCGGTATTGACCGAGTTGACCAGCGCCAGCAGCAGCGGCCGGTGATACAGCGTCGACCCGGTCGCCGCGCACAACTGCGCCCGGGCCTTGGCGACGTAGGCCAGCATCAGCAGTGACTGCAGGACGATGCGCTGCTTCTCCTCTTCGGTGTAGTCCTCCCCGGCCCTGAAGACACGGATTTCCTGCTGCAACAGGCTGACATGCTTGCCGTAGCCGCCCTGGATGAACGAGGCCAGGTTGAACTCATAGGCCGTGGTCAGCCGGTCGCGCGGGTCGGTGAAGGTGGCCGAGAAGTTGAAGAGGAAGCCGTTGCGGCTGAGGATGTTGTAGATGTGCTGGCGCTTGGAGTCCTCTTTGTCCCCCTTGTGCGCTTCGTCCAGCAGCACGTACCACTGGCCGTCGTTCTCGTAGTTGCGGTAATCGACGATGCGTTCTTTTTGTGTGTCGCTCAGATTGTCGGAGCGATAGGTGAAGACGGTCAGCTCCTGGCGGCCCAGCAGCGATGGATGCTCGCGTTTGGCCTCAGGATACTCGCGCAGGCCGCGCAGGCGCAGCAGCGGCGCGGCCCCGCCGCTGTTGTACTCCCGCACGTGATTGCGCAACTGCTGCAAAAGGTCCTCGCGATGGGTCAGCACCATCACATCACGCCGCGGGATCAGGTTGTACTGCATCAACGTCCACAGTTGTTGCAGCAGCTTGACGATGACCAGCGTCTTGCCGCTGCCGGTGGCCATCCACAAGCCCATGCGGTTGATTAGGTCGGCAAAGGCCAGGTGCCGGTCCCCATTGGGCGCCGCGGTCAGGGTGTAGTAGGGCTGCAAAAGCCTGATCTGATCCCGCTTGCGGCCCACGTTGAGCAAGGCGGGCAGCGGGATGTCGTTTTGGGTGTAGCGCCGGAAGAAGCGGCGCTTGCGCTGCGCTTCGTCCATCTCGCCGTCGTAGTAGAGCCACAGCGCCAGCAGCGCATCCTGTTGGTACGGCCACAGCGTCTTGCCGCGCGAGAACGACGCCAAATCGCCGGTCGTCCACGCCGGGGACAGGCTCTCGTAGGTGAAATCGTCCAATAGGGTTTGCAGGTTCGCCATGCCGCCCCTAGCCGCTCTTAGCGTATGCTTGGACAGTCTGGATGCCAGGGATGAAACGGTAGTGTTTCTGGTTGAAGGTATGCAGCGGCTCGTCCAACGCGACCGCCGTCTGTCCGATCAACACGTCCAACAAGCCGGCATTGTAGCTCAAGCGAAACCTGGCGAATACTTCCAAAGCTCTGTCACACTCCGCTTCAGAAAGCCATACCACCCCGTAGGTCGCAAGCTCGCGCTGCACGCGGTCTTGTTCGGCCTTGTTGCGGCAGCCCTGAATCAACTCCATCACGACGTAACCGGATACCGCCAGCTCCTCTTCCGCTGGCAGTGCATCGAACCAGGCCATAGCCGGGGGATATTTCCGGAGTAAATCAATGAGCACGTCGCTGTCGAGCAGAATCATAGCCGGACATCTCCGCGCTCCTGGGCTTCTTCGCGCAGTTGGCGCGCATAGACGGAGCTGTCGCCGATGTCGTCACGGTCTTGCCACAGGCCGATCAGACCCGATTTGCGCAGCCGCCCAACCGTCAAGCGCGCGCGCGGCGGCGACGCCGGCGGGAGCAACACGATGACCTCGACGGTCTGCCCTTTTTTGTAGGGAAGACCAGTGATCCGTATCTCTCCATCCTTGGTCATCACTTGATGCACCTGTACTGCTTCCATCATGTAACACCTCCATAAACGGTATCCAGCGCGTGTCCACGAGCATTTTAGGCGCACAGCGCGCTGGTGTCAAGCGTCCTCTGCGTCTCGCATCCTTCGCGTTTCGTGCGCTTCGCGACCCTTTGTGGCTTCGTGCTCCATCCGCCCTTCACCACCAGATCAGCGGCTTGACGTCATCCCAGCGCGGCGCGGCCAGGTCGGCCGTGGAGCCGTCGGCGAACTCCACTGCGTCCGCTGTGATGCGCTTGATCCATTTGCCCGTCAGGCAGGAAAGCGTCTCGGCCAGGTCGATGCCCGGGTAGAGCTTGTCCAGCGCGACCACGACCTGGTTGCCCTCCAGGTCCAGTCTCACCGCGTCCAGCAGCTTGAGGTCGCGCAGGAAGACGTAGCGCGCCAGATCCTCCAGCGTGTTGGCAAATAGCGGCGCCGCGTGGTTGCCGTAGTCCGCGCGGCGCAGCGTGTCCTCGTACTGCTCCAGGTCGAAATACTTGACGAAGTGGCTCATCCCCTGGCTGCCGTTGCCCAGGACGGCCTGGCCCCCTTTCCACTTGTCGGAGAAGGCGACCTTCTTGACGCGCGGCAGGATGACCGTGTTGAAGTGCTCGCCCATCTCCACCAGGATGTATTTGCGGCTGCCGCCGTCGGCCCGGTTGAGATTCATAACGGCGTGGGCGGTAGTGCCACTGCCGGCAAAGAAGTCTAGAACAAGATTATCGGGCATGGTTCAATAGCCGTGATAAGGGCTAGATGTACCTTTACAATTCGAATGAGTGTTGGCCTGCCCGTAGGCAAGCAAAGTGCGCCTAGCTCGCGA
>JAJTXO010000225.1 GCA_021463315.1 Caldilineales bacterium
AAACCGGGGTCGAGACTTCCGAAGTCTGCGCAGGTTTGTTCAAAACGAGCTCACAGTCCATAAGACTTCGGAAGTCTCCCCAATCTATTGAGATGATACCACCCAATCGATTAAGGTGTGTTTGAAATGGATTGATGAACAGTCATTGCGAGGCGTCTGCGCCGAAGCAATCTCGTCTTGCCACGCTGGGACACTTGCATAAACGCTGCGTTTACGGCGCACGTGCAGGTGTTGCTTCGTCGGCGGCCTCCTCGCAATGACCGCTCAACCAGATTCAAACACATCCAATCGATTATATGCACGACGCCGAAATTGGGCCAGTAGATGGCGGCGTCTACAGGATGACAGAATGAGCCAAGGCTGCTATAATTCGTAACGAGTAACGAGTAACGAGTAATGCGTAACCCGGAATTGCGGGCTGTTGTTCCTGGGATGCGAGGAGTCGTAACAAGTACCTCGTAACTCAGAGAGACATCCCGCGATTCCGGGTTACGAGTTACTCGTTACGAGTTACTCGTTACGCCCCCCCATCCCAACACCCACCTCCCACCATTCCGGGTTACGCATTACGAGTTACGCATTACAAACCATGTCTATCACCCGACGCGCGGCGCTGCTCTCTGTGGCCGCGGCCATCATCACCCTGCTGCTGAAGTTCGGCGCGTATTTTCTGACCGGCTCGGTCGGGCTGTTGTCCGACGCCATCGAGTCCTTTGTCAACCTGGCTGCGGCGCTGATTGCCTTGACCGCCATCAGCATCTCCCATCGCCCGCCAGACAGCAACCACGCCTACGGCCACGAAAAGGCGGAGTACTTCTCCAGCGGGGCCGAAGGCGCGCTGATCCTGATCGCGGCCGGCGCGATCATCATCTCGGCCGTGCCGCGGCTGCTGAACCCCGCCCCGCTGGAGAACGTGGGCATCGGCGTGGCTGTGGCGCTGATCGCCTCGGCCATCAACTTCGCGGTGTCGCGCTTCATGCTGCACATCGCACACCAGGAGGACAGCATCGCCCTGGAGGCCGACGCGCACCATCTGATGACCGATGTCTGGACCTCGATGGGCGTGGTAATCGGCATCGTCGTCGTCAGCGTCACCGGCTGGCAGGTGCTGGATCCCCTGATCGCTATCGCCGTCGGGATCAACATCGTCTGGATGGGCGTGAAGTTGATCCGTCGATCCACCGCCGGCCTGATGGATGCGGCCTTGCCCCCGGCCGAGATCGAGGTGATTCAAGCCGCCATCCAGCAGACCGCCGGGGCCGACACCCCCTATCACGCGCTGCGCACGCGCAAGTCCGGCTCGCGGCGTTTCATCGATTTCCATCTGCTGATGCCGGGCCAAACCAGCGTGCAGGCCTCTCACGACCTGGCGAATCGGGTGGAAGCGGCCATCGAGCAGGGCCTGCCCAACGCCTTTGTAACCATCCATGTGGAACCGCGCGAGGATACAGCCTCCTGGGATGGGGATATGGTCGGGGGAATCTCCAGCCCTGAGCCAGGCCCGACACAAGCAACGGCTCCATGACGAGACGCCATGGAGCCGTTGTTGCTGTATCCGCCAGTGCGGTGCCGGCAGAGAGAGGATAGACTGGCCTAGTTCACCGCGTCGTTGCCCGCGATCGGATCGGTCGTCACGCTGGCGGTGTACAGATGGCACGCCACCCAGTGGTCGGAATGCTTTTGCTCGAAGGGCGGGTCGATCTGTTTGCAGACGTCCATCACCTTGGGGCAGCGCGGATGGAAGCGGCAGCCGCTGGGCGGATTGAGCGGCGAGGGCACATCGCCCGTCAGAACGATGCGCTCCTTCTTGTAGTCTGGGTCAGGCATGGGGATGGCCGACAGCAGCGCCTGGGTGTAGGGATGCATGGGATTGCGGAAGAGGGTCTCCCGGCTGGCCACCTCCACCATCTTGCCCAGATACATCACGCCCACCCGGTCGCTGATGTGCTCCACCACGCTCAGGTTATGCGCAATGAACAGATAAGTCAGGCCGAACTCCCCTTGCAGGCCGCGCAGCAGGTTGAGCACCGCGGACTGCACCGACACGTCCAGCGCCGACACCGGCTCGTCGCAGACGATGAAGCGGGGCCGCAGAGCCAGGGCGCGGGCGATGCCGATGCGCTGGCGCTGGCCGCCGGAGAACTCGTGGGGATAGCGTCGAGCGTGGTAGGGGTTCATGCCCACCGTCTTGAGCAGCTCGCTGACCGTCTCGGCGCGCTCCTTGGGCGTGCCGATGCCATGGATCATCATCCCCTCGGAGATGATCTCGCCCACCGGCATGCGCGGGTCCAGGGAGGAGTAGGGGTCCTGGAAGACGATCTGCATGTTGCGCCGCATGCCCTTGAACTCGCGCTTGCTCATGGCGAACACATCTTCGCCGTCGAAGAAGACGCTGCCGCCGTTGGGAGGCAAGAGGCGCAGGACCGTGCGGCCCACGGTGGTCTTGCCACAGCCAGACTCGCCCACCAGGCCGAAGGTCTCGCCCTCGCGGATGGTGAAGCTGACGCCGTCCACCGCCTTCACCCAGGCCGACACGCGCTGTAAGAGGCCCGAGCGCACGGGAAAATACTTCTTCAGGTCGTCGACCACCAGCATGTCCCGGTTGGTTGCGCCCAGGTTGTTGCTATTTGCCATCAGATCCTCCTGCAGCCGGTGGAACGGCCTGGGCCAGGTCTTCCTCGCCCGTGAAGCGCCAATCGGTCTTGGTGTAGCCCTCCCAGAGCCCGCTGGTTTCGGGGTCGTGGATGAAGCAGCGCACCTTGTGGCCGGGCGTTGCCTCTACCAGCGAGGGATCCTGCTGCCGGCAGATATCTTTGGCATAGGGACAGCGCGGCGAGAACTTACAGCCTGGCGGCAGATTGATCAGGTCAGGCACCGTGCCTGGAATCACCGCCAGCGAATCGCGCACATCGCCCAAGACCGGAATGGCCGCCATCAAGCCCTCGGTATAGGGGTGCAGCGGCTGATCGAACAGCGTATGCACGTCGGTGTACTCCACGATCAGGCCCGCATACATCACAGCTACGTGGTCGCACATCTCGGCGATCACCCCCAGATCGTGGGTGATCAGCAGGATCGTCGTCCCCATCTCCGTCTGCATGCGCCGCATCAGGTCCAGGATCTGCGCCTGGATGGTCACATCCAGCGCGGTGGTCGGCTCGTCGGCGATCAGCAGATCGGGCAGGCAGGAGAGGGCCATGGCGATCATGACACGCTGCGCCTGGCCGCCGGAGATCTCGTGGGGGAAGGACTTGGCGCGGCGGCCGGCGTCGGGGATCCCCACGCGGCTCAGCATCTCCACAGCCTGCTCCCAGGCCTGGTCCTTGGTCACGTTCTGGTGTTGGATCAACACCTCGGCCACCTGGTCGCCGACGCGGAAGATGGGGTTCAGACAACTGGTGGGCTGCTGAAAGATCATGGACAGCTCGCCGCCGCGCAGCTTGACCATGTCATCTTCGGGCAGAGTGACCAGATTGCGATCCTTGAGCCAGACTTCGCCCTCGACGATCTTGCCGGATCCGCCCAGCAGGCGCATGATCGACAGCGAGGTGACGCTCTTGCCGCAGCCGGACTCGCCCACCAGGCCCATCACCTGGCCTTCAGGAATGGCAAAGTCCACGCCGTTGACAGCCTGCACCACGCCGTCCTCGGTGAAAAAGTAGGTCTTCAGCCCCTTGACATTCAGCAGAATCCGGGGCTCTGAGCCGTTGGTCGTCGTTTCGCTCATGATCACATTACCGTTTCAGGCGCGGATCCAGCGCATCGCGCAGTCCGTCGCCGATGAAGTTGAAGCCGATGGAGACGATCACCAGGAAGACGCCGGGCACCAGCGGCAGCCATGGGTTTTGGAACATGTAGCTCTGTGAGGTGGCGAGCATGTTGCCCCAGGTTGGCGTTGGGTCCTGCACGCCCAGGCCCAGGAAACTGAGCGCGGACTCGGTGACGATCACGCCGCCCAGGGCCAGGCTGGCGTTAACCAGGATGGGGGCGATGCCGTTGGGGATGATGTGGCGGAAGATGATGCGGGCGTCGGAGGCGCCGGCCGCGCGCAGCGCCTCCACGAAGTCCTGCTTGCTCAGCGACAGCGCCATGCCGCGCATCAGACGGGCCGCGCCCAGCCAGCCGAAGATCACCAGGATGAAGACCAGCACCACCACCTTCTGCGCCTCACGTTCTGGCGCCAACAGCAGCGCGCTCAAGATGCGATTGACAAAGCCTGGCAGCGGTATCACCACATCCCGGCGCAACAGGATGGCCGAGATGATCAGCAGGATCGGCAAGGTCGGTATGGTCAACATGAACTCGATGACGCGCGAGATGACCGTGTCGACCGTCCCTCCGTAGTAGCCGGCGATCGCGCCCAGCAGCGCGCCGAAGGTCTCCGAGATCAACACCACCAGGATGGCGATGGTCATGGACACGCGCGCGGCATACAGCACACGCGTGAACAGGTCGCGTCCCAGATGATCGACGCCCAGATAGTGGACGCGTCCCTCGCTGTCGACGGTGCCGGGGGGCGCCGGTCGGATGTTCGAGGAAAGATCGATGGCATCGCGCTCGAAGGGAGCGATAACCGGCGCCAACAGCGAAGCGGTGAAGACAAAACCGATCAGGATCAGCGAGATCATCGCCAGTCGGTGTCGGCGAAAACGTCGCCAGATAACGCGGAGCTGACTTTCCTGCTTCTGCTCCGCTGTTTTATCCTTCAGGTTCACAGGTTGAGCAACTGATGTCATAGATTAGGCTCCCGGAGTGTGAGACATACGTTGGATGATGGCCAGGGTGTAGCGTAACTCGTAACCCGTAACTCGTAACTCGTAACCCGTAACTCGTAACCCGGAACCCGGAATCTCGGACACAACTCACTCCATTCCGAGTTACGAGTTACGTGTTACGCATTACGCATTACGTATACTTGATGCGCGGATCTACCACCGTGTACAGAATATCGCCCAACAGCGTGGCCAGCACGGTCAGCACCGCTGTGATAAAGATGAAGGCCAGCGCGATATTCCAGTCGCTGCGGTTGAGCGCTTCGTAGTAGAGCCGCCCCATTCCCGGCCAGGCAAAGACCGTCTCGGTGATGATCGCGCCGGCGAAGAAGCTGGGGATGGTCAGCACCGCGATGGTGACGAAGGGGATCAGCGCGTTGCGCAACGCGTGTTTGATGATCACCGTCCGCTCCACCAGGCCTTTGGCGCGTGCGGTGCGCACATAGTCCTGGCGCATCACTTCCAGCATCGAAGAGCGCACGAAACGACTCCAGGTAGCCATGTAGAAGAAGGTCAGCACCCCCACCGGCATGAGCAGATGCAGGAAGCGGTCCAGCGGCGTGCCCGGCGTGACCTTGGGCAGCCAACTGGCCACCATGTAGGGACGCACCGCCACCCGCGTGCCGGGCGGTAATTTCGGCAACCAGGGGTATTGCTCCTGCAACATGTTAGGCAGAACTGTGAAGATCAGGATCAGCATCAACCCGAAGAAGAAGGTGGGCATGGCTGAGCCGATGAAGGAGATCGTGGTGAAGGTGTAGTCGAATTTAGAATACTGCCTGATCGCGCTGTAGATGCCAATGGGGATGCCGATCAGGAAGGAGAGCAGAATCGAGGTGATCATCAGCTCCAGCGTGGCCGGCAGGCGGGTCATCATCTCGCCCCACACCGGCCGCCCGGCGCGAATCACGGTGGAGTTGCCGAAGTCACCCCGAAAAATACCCTTGCTGGATCGGATCGCGGGATGAAGCGTCGGGATATCTGACAGCAAAACAAACTGGTCACAGCCCGCGGGGATCACCACCATCTCGCCGTTCTGCTCTACCACCTGCTGATCGCGCGGCAGATAGCAGCCCACCGCCAAGTTGGTGAAGCGTTCCTGGCCGCCGATGACAATCGGCCCATCGGGCAGCCCGACCAGCCAGCGCGAGAAGCGGAAGGGCCAGTAGAAATCGAGCTCATACTGGGCGCGCAGTCGCGCCAGATCTTCGCGGGTGATACGGCGCTGTTGCTGCTGAATGCCAGCCAATGGCCCGCCAGGGGAGACATTGAAGAGGAAGTAGGTGAAAAGCGCGGCCAGAAAGACGACAAAAAACATCTGAATAACCCGGCGAATCAAGTAATTCGTCATCGGCTGCCTCCTGATGGAATCAGATTAGTGTCGATCAAAACCCCCTACGATCCAACGACGCCGCTCAGGGCTTGTTACATCGTTCTAAAATCGGCCTGTTGGATCGAGAGCGAAGCTTCGCAATCGTCTTAGGCGCTACGTGCGCCAGTTGGGTAGCGACGACCCTGGCCGTGTCTGTGTGTCGCGCTGTCTGACTGAAGCCGCTGCCTCGAGGTGCGCCCCATGGCACAAATCTCAGACGCGCCAGAGCCAGTTGGCTGCGGATAGCGCACTGCGCTGGCCGCCTGGCCTTGCGCCCCGCCTGGAATGACACGGCGCTATTCAGCCGGCCGGTGTCATCTCAATAAACCGGGGTCGAGACTTCCGAAGTCTGCGCAGGTTTGTTCAAAACGAGCTCACAGTCCATAAGACTTCGGAAGTCTTCCCCAATTTGAGATGTGTCGCCGGCCGGAATGGAAGATGTCGCTAGAAACAACGGGCGGGCCCATCC
>JAJTXO010000226.1 GCA_021463315.1 Caldilineales bacterium
TGGCCTCGTCCAGATACAGGCGCGGCGCATGGCGACGCTGCACTTCTCGACACGCTTTCTGGGACAAGGGCATCGCTCCGACGCTTCCCTGACCGGCCGCCAGATAGGCGGACAGTAACGGCCGGATGAACTGCAGCCAGCCGCGCGGAGAATAGCTTCCGCACCGTTCCAACCATTCGCCTAGGGTGGCCAGCTCGCACAGGTCATCGAACGTGAACACCGGCCGGCCTACTGCCCAGGCAAGTCGATTTTCCACAATCGTCCGCAGCGTAGTCGGCTGCCATTGCCAGCGCAGGTTGAAGGTTTCAGTTCGGTGGCGAACTACGCCGCCAGCTCTGCCCAAGGACGACTCCAGGGCTGCCGGCAGAAACATCTTGTAGGCAAAGCGCGGGTGCTCGAACAGCGCCAACGTCGTCAAGAAGGCGTGCAGGGTAGTTGCCAAACGAGAAGCATCCACCTGGAGCCAGGGTTCCAGGTCGGCGACCACAACCCAAACCCCTTGCAGGCCCAGCTTATCCAACGCTTTGACCAACTCCGCAGTCACGAGCATCGGCGCAGCCTCTGGGTAAAGTATATCCTGGACAGGGGACTCAACGATCGCCCGTAGCAGCGCACAGCCGTCGGGGTTGCCATCGTCGCACAACGACTGGACCAGGTGGGCCAGGTCGCCCTGCAGATAACGGTGGATGAACCAGATCAGCGTCTGCTGCGCCCAATTTGGAGTCGAGCTCCATTCGTGGGGGTAACGGCTCAGGTGCTCAAACAGAGCGCGGGCAACGGCATCCAGCGCCATACGATGGTGCTCGCCCACCAGGGCGGTGCCCTCGGCTGCCGGCGCGACCCAGGTCGTCAATTGCCAGCGCGCCAACAACACCGAGGGCGGCTGACCAAGCGGCGCCACGCGGCTTTCCAACGCCAGTCGCAGCGCCGTATTGCCCATGCCTGCCTCGCCAAAGATCAGCGTCGAACGCCAGCTCGCCATCACCGAGAAATCGGGCGGCGGGACGTAGCATTCAGCGAGCCAAGGCTCGTCCTCGGCGCGCAGGCTGTCAAAAGCGATCGCAGCTTGGCTGAGGTCGTTCACTTCAAGTCCTTGATCACCGCTTCCAGTGTAGATAATGCTATCCGGTCACTGCCATTAAGTTCAACGTGCTTACGCAACAACGCGTTACCGAGCCGGATCAAATGGCGGGGCGCATCTAAACGCGTTTCAGCGGCTGTCACCAGTTGCTCTGCCGGGTCACCGCCCATGATGGCTAAATCGAAGAGTTGATTGAAGGTTTTTGACTCGCGCTCTTCGGTTCTGATGCGGCCCACCAGCACGTCCTTCAAGCATTGTTTTGTCCACGTGACGGTGGTCGTTTGACATCCTGGTGGAAGTGTGAGACCATGCAAGTTGGGCAGAAATAACTTCAGAAAGATCCCTTTTGCGCTCAAGGGAATGACTAAATCGAGAAGGGGCGCAAGTCCGGCGACCAGAGCTACTTCCTGTTGTTTCGATTCGGGCGTGGGGACGTCAAGCAATACCTGCACACATTCATATGTTTTCGGGAGAGCGCACGCTAGCAGATCACTCCATGCTTCCCGCGTGAAACAGACGCTATCAACATTATCCTTCGAAAAAGGTCGCATTTCTTGAAGCACTAGATCGATTTTGCCATCTGGATTTGCCTGGCGCAGCGTATGCTCAATTAACGGCCATGAGCCAAGAGAAGCCAACTGCAATTGAACCAAACATGACTTTCTAGACTCCGGAAGCTCCAGAAAAACCTCGGGCATTTGTGCGACTAATCTGCAAAGCCACAGACAAGTAGCTTTTGAGATTAGTCTCAGATAGAATCTTTCAGAGGTTTTGATCAGGTCATGAACGGTCGGCGTGCAGTGAACTGGAAAGACACGCTTCTCGCGCGGACTTTCTGGTGGATCGACACAATCGTTTGCAAGAATCATAGCTGCAGCGCTGCGGCCGGCCCCTGGCGCAGCAAGAACCAGGACAGGGCGTCTTCCAGCAGCCTCTTCGAAAACGTCGCGTACCACGTAATCCGGCAACTCCTTGTCTTGTTGAGCGCACTCAGGTCCGAAGGGGTTGAAGGCAAGTGACTGAGAGTCCAACCATTCTTTAACCTTAAGGGGACTTTCGGGGCGAAGTGTATGCCACAGGTATGGACGCAACCACGAGAGGGTATTCTTCCGCAATTCCTTTAGCGAATTTGCCCTGCTGCGTATCTCGTCGTCTTCTGTTTCCCAATTACTCAGGATTTCGCCAATGACGGGTTTTCGCAACAGAGAGCTATCGCCCCCTTCCCTTGCACACTCGAGATGTTCCAAAATCGTCGGAGCAGCCTCTTTCAGTTGCGAAAGGTCTTTCAAAATCGCCAAATACTTCTTGTCCGCTACAAGGCCGTAGCGCTGGATACTTTGAAACGAAAGCTTTACAGCAGTTACCACGTCGCCTTTGGGTTTGAACTGGACTCCATTCGTATCCATTTCGGAATGATCTATCGCAAGGTCAATGGCCTGAACGAAGAAGGAAGAATCCTCCGTATCCTTGCTAAGATCACAGATCGCCGATCTCAGTGTCTTTACAGTATTGCTTTCATTCTGCACAAGCGCACGCATTGTCCCTCTGAAGAGATCCTCTTCCCAATCTAATGACAGAATCGATTTGCGATGGTGTTCCAGCTGCTCGGTCAAATCATTCTGCCAATGCTGGTTAATGGCCTTTGTTCTAACTTCGTGATACTTAAGCGCTCCGCTAACCACGCCTGTCTGCAAGGCTACTGCAATCTGAGCAATTTCGGCAGCACGTTCATCTCGCTTTCGCTGCTCCCCCTGCCACCACTGCCACCCAAATCCCAGCAACGTTGTCACCAACGCCAGGATAGGCGTGGCCGGCCCCAACAGCAGCCCAAGGAAACGCCGCCACCAGGCGTGAAAGGCACTCTCCGTCAAGATATCAATGGTGTTTAGGTCTTGCCAAGCAGCGCCCTCACTATCCGGTCGCGCAGCCAGTGCTACCGCGACTGTTACAGGCTGTGTGCTGGTCAGGGCGCTGCGTACATAAAGCGCCGCAGGCTGACCAGACTGTTCTCCTGTTCGCACAGCGATCTGGGGCAAGACCGGAATGCCTTTGTCATCGGTGAATACTACCCCTTCTCTCTTGGGCAGGAAGGCCAATGTGAAGGAAATTGCGGTGCTTGTGTTGATGCCGGGTGAGGCATTTGCACCGTCAAAATAGACGAACAGCGGCAGCCCGGGATGGTCGCTGGCCTGGAATGGCGCCTGTCTGGGATAGGAGACGATCAAGCTGGGTGTTGACGAACCGATGGCTATCGAGCGACTAGTCCATGCCTGCTGCTGCAGAGCGCGGCTCGGAGCACCTGCTTGATAGGCCAACGATCCCACGTACACCAACGCGGCCACTGTCGCAAGCCCACCCCAAAAGACCTGCGGCCTCGATGAAAGCGCTTGGCTAGCTATGTGAACGGCGAGGAAGAGGGCAAGGGTAGCTGTAACAGCTGCTCCCCATGTCCCCCATGGTACGCTCTGGGAGAGTAACAGGGTCGCCAAAAACAAAAGCGCCAGGAACAGGAAACCGATCTCCTTGTCCTGTGCGTTGGTCCTTGAGCTTGAATCAGCCGAAGATTGGTTATCGACCATTATACCCAGAGTCCGCTTGTTAGGACTCGTCACGAGATAAGTGTGTCAGTCGTTACGCTTATGCAAGCGTGGAACCTGTGACACTTGTTTTGGTGCGGGTCCTTACGCATTCCGTTGAAGAACGATACTGAGCAGGTGACACGTCGTGGATTGACGAGCTTACAATATTCTCGGATCGAAGGATTGAATTGGATGCATTCTAGCACAATCGATCGATCTGGTCAACGCCTGTTTCCTCGGCTTCACACACGTCATATCGTCCATCACTTCGCCTCGCCAACACTCAATGACGACCATAGATGCACGCGAACGAGGCGTCCTGGTGGCACTTGCGGCGGCCGGAGCTGCATGGACTGTTTTGACCTACGGTACATCGACGACGACAGCCTCAGGCCCCACCAACCGCACACCTTCACCCGCAGCGCGCGTGGCCAGGGCTGGCGTGAACCCTGCTTTGGCAAATAGGATGTAGGAAATGGCCGGCCAGCGGCCGTCCGGGTCTACGAGCTGCGCCTTGCGCTGCAGGTCGTCAAGCACGTCTACCCCCACCGGATTGACCGACCATTTGCACTCCCCCAGCAGCAGGTGACCGTCGGCGTCGCTGACGGCTACCACATCCACCTCGCCACTGCGGTCCCACCAGGCGCCGATTCGCTCGGGCAAGAAGGCTAATTGCCCGGCGCGCGCCAACCGGGTTACGTATGCCCGCGCCGCCTCCTCGAAGGCATAGCTGACGAATTGGTCGAAGGTGGGCCGAATCCGCTGTGCCAGGATCGCGTCGGCCAAGCCCAAGTCCAGCGAGCCCTGGTTGGGATGAACGTAGCGAAACCAGAAGCGCAGGAAGGCGTCGCCGATCTGGTATAGGCCGCGTTTGCTCTTTTCGGGCCGGCTGTCGGTGGCCGGAACGCGGCGCACCACCAACCGCAGACCCTGTAGGATGTCCAGGTAACGCGCGGTGGTGGGTGCGTCTCCCACCCGAGCCGCCTGGCTGATCTCGTTTAGCCGCGTCGATCCTTCGGCGATGGCGCGCAGAATCGAGAAATAGTTGCGCGGCTCGCGCAGTTCCTCCATCAGCAATAACTGGGGCTCTCGTCGCAGCATCCCCTGGCTATCCAACACGTGCGCGCGGATGTTGGCTAAGATGTCCACCTGGTCGGAGAACGCAGTCAGGTAGTACGGCATTCCGCCCAAGACGGCCCATGCCTCCACCTGCTGCACGGGTGTATAAGCTGGGAAGAAAGCTGCCGCCGCGGGCGCCTCCAGGGCCGGCAGGAGATAACTCCCTGTCCGCCGGCCATAGAGGGGCGCCTGATAGCCGAGCACCTCCCGCTCCATCATCCCCACGTAGGAGCCGCACAGAATCAGGAAGATCTGGGTGCGGCGTAGCGTCTCGTCCCACGCCTTCTGCAACAGCGAGGGGATGGCCTTGTTGCCACTGATCAGGTAGGTGAACTCGTCTAGCACGACGATGGGGCGGCCGGGCAGGTCGGCCAGAGCCCGGAAGGCCGCTTCCCACGAGGGAAAGGTAAAGCCCTCCGGCGCGTCGGCATGGGTGAAGCGCCATATCTGCTGCGAGAAGGTGGCCAGTTGATCGAGGTCGGAGCTGAGCGTGGCGATGAAGAAGACGTGCGGCTTGTCAATGCAGAAGCGGCGCAGCAGCTCGGTCTTGCCCACCCGCCGCCGACCGTACAGCACGAACAACTCAGCACGCTGGGAGCGATAATGTTCTTCCAGGTGGGCCAGCTCGGCCGCGCGGTTGATGAACATGGCGATTCTCCTGGCTGGTTCACTGTGGCACAAGAATACAAATCGCGATTATTATAATCGTAATTTGCAAGGCTGCCAAACAGACCAGGAGCCGCCCTTTTGCCCTCTGCTTCACACCGCGCGGTTGTATCATCTCAATAGACGCCCATGCGCTTGGCGCACAACTGTGGATGAAAACGGGCGGGCACGGTCGGCCCACTCCGGGGTGCTGCGCAAAGACCGGCCCGAGCGGCTATTTTTAAGCCAGAGGGGGAGGACTTCCGAAGTCTTATGGACTGTGAGCTCGTTTTGAACAAACCTGCGCGGACTTCGGAAGTCTCGCCCCCGGTTTTCTGAGATGATACGCGCGGTTCATCATCCGGCGCTGTGCGGCGACCGAGCGCGTCCCGATGTTGGCGCGCCGGCCGAATATCCGGTACAATGGGGACAACTTCACCCCCCACCGAGGCGCCTATGTGCGATACGCTGACTGTCACTGCCGCCGCCTCTGCTGACGGCGTTGCTCTCCTGGCTAAGAACTCCGACCGCGAGCCCAACGAGGCGCACCAGCTTGTGCTGCTGCCGGCCACGGACCACCCGCTGGGCGGCCGCGTGCGCTGCACCACTATCGAGATCGACCAGGCGCGGCATACCTACGCGGTGGCGCTGGCTAAGCCGTTCTGGATCTGGGGCGCGGAGATGGGGGTCAACCAGCATGGCGTGGTCATCGGCAACGAGGCGGTGTTCACCAAGGAACCCTATGTCAAAGAGGGTGGCCTGCTGGGCATGGACCTGCTGCGGCTGGGGCTGGAACGCGGCGCATCAGCCCGGGAAGCGCTGGAGGTGATGATCGATCTGCTGGCGCAGCATGGCCAGGGGGGCAACTGCGGCTTTGCGCACCAGCTCTACTATCACAACAGCTTCCTCGTCGCCGACCCGCGCGAGGCCTGGGTGTGGGAGACGGCCGGCCAGCATTGGGCCGCCAAACGGGTGCAGGGCGTCTACGCCATCTCCAACGCCATCACCCTGGGCGGGCAGTTCGACCTGGCCTCGCCCGACCTGGTGAGCCACGCGGTGGGCCGCGGCTGGTGCAAAAGCGCCGCTGACTTCGACTTCGCTGGCTGCTACTCCGACTTCCTCTACACCCGTTTCAGCGACAGCCGGGCGCGCTGCGCGCTCGCCACGCA
>JAJTXO010000227.1 GCA_021463315.1 Caldilineales bacterium
AGCGGCTGGCGGGTGGACGATGTGGCCGGCGGTGGGTCGGCGCCCTATACGCTACCAGCGGGGACAACGCTGCCGGCTGGCGGCTTCCTGGCGCTGTGGAGCCGCGACACGCATCTGGCGCTGAACAACAGCGGCGGCGACTGGGTGCGGCTGCTGCGGCCCGATGGCGTGGAGGTGGAGAGCCACGACTACACCGCCGCGCCGGCCGATGGGGCCTACAGCAAGGCCGTGGACGGCGGCGACCAGTGGACACAGGGCTACCCGCCCTCGCCGGGCGCAACGAATCAAGCAGCTACACCCACGCCGACGCTCACCGCCACGCCGACCGCCACCCCCGGCGTCTATCCGGTCGGCATCAGCCTGAATGAATACATGCCTGATCCGGCCTCGGATTGGGACGGCAGCGGCATGGCCGACGAGAACGACGAATACATCGAGCTGTACAACGCCAACGATTTCGCGGTGGATCTGAGCGGCTGGCGGCTGGACGACATGGACGATGGCCTGCGGGCTGGCCCCGACGGCAGCCCACCCTACACGCTGCCGGCCGGCGCGATCGTTCCAGCGCGCGGCTTTCTGCTCTTTTTCCGCAGCCAGACCGGCATCGCCCTGAACAACGACGGCGACTGGGTGCGGCTGCTGCGGCCCGATGGGGCGGTGGTGGAGGAGGTGGAGTACAGCAGCAGCCGCGACGATCAGGCCGCCAGCAAGACCGTGGACGGCGGCGACGCCTGGACGCGCAGCTATCCGCCCACGCCGGGCGACAGCAACACCCCCGGCGGCACGCCCACGCCCACGCCGACCGCCACGCCGCAACTGACGCCCACGCCGGTGGCCACCACGGTGCGGCTGAACGAGGTGCTGCCCTCGCCGCGCGATGTGGACTGGGACGGCAACGGCGCGGCCAGCTATCTGGACGAATGGATCGAGCTGGCGAATCTGGGGGATGAGGCGGTGGAGGTAGGTGGCTGGAAACTGATGGATGGCCCGCCGGCCGGCCATGAGCCCGCGGGGGTCTACGTGCTGCCTGCCGGCTCGATCGTGCCAGCCCGCGGCTATCTGCTGATCTTCCGCGCCCAGAGCGGCCTGGGGTTGAATGCCAACGACGAGTGGCTGCGCCTGCTCTACCCCGACGGCAGCGAGGCCGACACGCTGCACTACGATCAGTTCTCCGGCTACGATCAGTCGTGGTGCCGGCTGCCCGACGGCGCGGGCGGCTGGTCGCGCTATTGCCTCGAAAGCCCCGGCCAGCCCAACCAGGTCGATCCCAACAGCGGCGGCAGCCCAGGCAGCGGCTCCAGCGGCGCGGCCGGCGGCGGCCAGCCCTATGACCGCTTCAACTACGACCTGCTGCCCATTGCCCAGGCGCGCAGCCTGCCCGACCGCACGCGGCTGACGCTGGAGGGGCAGGTGACGGTGCTGCCCAACGTGTTCGATGAGCAGAACATCTACATCCAGGACGCCACGGGCGGCATGTTGGTCTATCTGCGCTCCGGCGAATGGCCGCCGCTGAGCGAAGGGCAGTGGGTGCGGGTCAACGGCCGGCTGGACACCTTCTACGGCGAGCGGGAGATCAGCTTGGTGCGCATCGACGACATCAAGACGATGCAACCGGCCGCGCCGCCGCTGCCGCTCTCCATCGGCACAGGCCAGGTGGACGAGGCGAATCAAGGCCGGCTGGTGCAGATCAGCGGGCCGATCACGGGTTACTGGAAGGAGAGCACCCTCTACCTGGACGACGGCAGCGGCGAGGCGCGCGTCACCCTGCGACCGATGACCGGCATCCGTCGTCCCTACGTGGTCATCGGCGAGGCGTGGACGGTGGTGGGGGTGGTCAGCCAGTCGGAGAGCGGCCCCCGGCTGCTGCCGCGGCGGGCGGAAGACCTGCAGCGCGGCCGGGCTGCGGCCAGTCGCGCCGCGGCGACGGCGCAGGCCAACGGCGCGCAGCAGGACATGGCCTGGAATCGTGCGCCGATCTACCTGCCTATCACCGGCGCGGTGTTGACCGTGCGGCCGTCCGCGCCGGCCACCCTGTGGGAGGCATGGCTGCTGATCCGGTAGGCGCAGCGCTGAACGCGCCCGTTTGTCCATGCTCCGGCGCAATGGTACAATGACGGCAACGTTGTCCGTTCGACACCAGCGCGCCAATTGAATCTCTGTTTCGTTATGCGGACAGCTCGAATGTCCGAAAGCACAACAACAAATGGATTTTGGGTATCATCTCAATAAACCGGGGTCGAGACTTCCGAAGTCTGCGCAGGTTTGCAGTCCATAAGACTTCGGGAGTCTTCCCCAATCTATTGAGATGATACGATTTTGAGCTTGCAGAATTCTTAAACTCCCACGAGGCAGACTTCGCCGATGCTATCGTTTGGGCCAACGGAAAGGTTCGCTAAAAGCTCAACGGATTTTTCGGCATTCAGTCACCACCCGATCGTTTCGTACTTGCCGGGCGAGCGATCGTGGTCCGAGGCAACGATGTGTTGGTAGTGGAGACACCAGGTGGAGATCATATCCTTCCCGGTGGGCGACGCGAAGATGGCGAAACAACCATGGATGCAATCCGGCGAGAACTGCTTGAGGAAACCGGGTGGGTCGTAGATAACCTGAAACCAATTGCGGTTCTTCATCGCCATGTACGAAACCCCGATGCCTCAGAACGTTAGCCGGGTGATTTATCCCGACTTCATTAAAATGGCATGTGTTTACAGCGGAGCCTTTGGAATATCGTGAGCAAGGTCAGTTAAATGGCGATAGTGAGGTTGTAGTTAAAACCAGCTTCAGGCCCATCTCAGAGGTTCCGAGTATAAACCTGGACCTATTTCAACATGACTTGCTTGCAGCATTGGAACGCCGCGTTGCTGGACGCTCCACCTAACGCAGACCGTTGGGCGCATAGACACAGCCAGTCAGGAGTGACGAATTGAACTTTGAATCGGTCGATGCACTTCAGAGAACCTTGGCGGACACCGTCTTCCGGTATGCCTCGGACCGCAAAAAGGCGGCGGGCCGTGCCTTGGGTACGCTCGTGGAGATCGTCACCTTCTATACGCTGCGTGCTTGGGATCTCCGCGACCATATCGTGATCGAACGTTCCGTGCCTGAGTTTGGGAATCCGAGCATCATGCATAACGTCGAGTTCTCGCTTCACCCAATCCGCGCCCGTCATAAAGTCGAAATTGCGCCGTTGTTCTTGCCTCTCACTGCCGCGAAGATCAGGGGACATTTGCCACTTCTTGGCAAGCTGGAGTTCAGATCAACCCAAGTGGTCAGCAGCGACGGTGTACTACGCAACGCGACCGTCCTGGTGGAGGCAGGCAGTGGCCCTGTGGTAGCAAACGTGGATATCTTAGAAGATTCCCGCTGTGAGCTCACCGTATGTGAACTTTTCGCCAATCCATTCGCAATCTTCGAGTGTAAGCGGGTCGGGGTTGAAGAGGGGATGCGCAAAGGCCCGCAAACGATCGAGAAGGCGAAACAAGGGGCGTATGTCGCACGTTCGGTGTCCTCGCTCCAAAAGATCCGACTTCGCAATGGGGCGTTCCAAGGCGTAATGGAACGCCCGGACGGCGCCTTTCGCACAGGGTCATACGACACTCTCCTACGCGAGGCTATTGACGACTCGCCTGCGGATGACCTTGCTGGCTTCATGCTCACGGTGGGCGTCGTCAGCAACCACGGCAACTGGTTCACGTCCGACAACCACAACAAGGAACTGCGTGTGCTTGCTCAGTCGTATGATTGGCTCCTCTTCCTCACCGACGCCGGATTGTCGCAGTTTATCGATAGACTCCTGCTCAATCCAAGACCGGAGCTTGCCCCGGCGCGTGATGCGTTCCTGTCAAGTTATTCTGGCAACTCAGGAACAAACAGATTCACCAAGGTGCGCATCGCGCTCACAGCTAACGAGGCCCTGCGAAACTACTTCTTGACTCACGAGGCTGAGGTTGAATCCTGGTTCAACGTGATCGCCCCCCGCAGTGGGAGCCTTGAAACCTTGCAGGACGATCTGCGTAAGCTCGGGGCAAAGGACTGGTAAAAGGTTGGGCAGAAATGACTGCAGGACGAAACAACACTGAGTCTCTCAGCCAACATTGGTGTACCCCTCCCAAGTACGTCAATGCGATACGCAAGTTCTTCTCAGGAACGATCGCACTGGATCCCTGCTCGAACGAGTACTCCATTGTCCGTGCGACGACAGAGTACTCACTTCCTGAGACCGACGGGTTGACAACCTCCTGGAACCACTCCACGATCTTCGTCAATCCGCCCTACGGGAGCGACCGCGAGCGGGGAACCACGATACGAGACTGGCTTCGGAAGTGCGCTGAGGCGCATTCCAAACACGGTGCAGAGGTGCTTGCACTCGTCCCTGTAGCGACGAACACCCGTCACTGGAAGCTGTATGTGTTTGGCGCTGCGACCGCTATCGCGTTCCTCTATGACACGCGGCTGCGATTCTTCGTGAATGGAAAGGACAGTGGCAAAGGAGCGCCCATGTCGTGTGCGATGGTTTACTGGGGACCTCACTACGAGCGATTTGAGAAAATATTCATTCGTTTTGGAGCCGTAGTAGACGTACGACACCTACACGGGAGGTCAGTCGGCGTCGGAGAACATCCCGGTCTTTTCGATGAAATCGAGCGATTGAATGCCGTCTAGCAATGGCATGCAGCGGGCGACTCCGCGCGACGCTGCTGGTGCGGCCGCCAGCGTCGGCAACCCTGTAGGAGGCATGGCTGCTGATCCGGCAGGCGCAGCGCTGAACGCGCCCTTATGTCCATGCACCGGCGCAATGGTACAATGACGGCAACTCCGAGGCGCATAATTAACCCCAACGACCCGCTAAAGCGCGACGTTGATCACGGACAGACAACTCAGCCATGACAATCTCCTCCGCCGAACGCAGGGCCCGAGCGGCTTTGCCCGTTGCTCGTTTCATGCAGGTCAGCATGCCACTCCCGGCAGCGAACTGGCTCCTCAAACACAGCCTGACTCGTCTGCGATTGGCTGACGGCCTGACGCGCGAGCCTGTATCGGCTGACGGCGTGGCGTGCGTTTGGCTCATTCCGCCCAATAGCTCGACAGAGCAGGTGTTGCTCTATCTGCACGGGGGTGGTTTTGTTTTCGGATTGACACCCCCGCACCTTCAGATGGGAGCCTATCTGGCGCAGACGATGGGTCTGCGCG
The DNA here is from genome assembly GCA_021463315.1 of Caldilineales bacterium. Taxonomy (GTDB): domain Bacteria; phylum Chloroflexota; class Anaerolineae; order JAAEKA01; family JAAEKA01; genus JAAEKA01. Next base: position 5,191 of record JAJTXO010000227.1, read on the forward strand.
TTCTGATGGTGGACTATCGGTTTGCGCCACGCCATCCCTTTCCCGCGGCCCTGGACGACTGCGCAACGGCTTATCGCTGGCTGCTCAAACAGGGCGTTGCGGCGCAGAACAGTGTGATAGCCGGCGATTCGGCCGGCGGCAATCTGGCCCTGACCCTGCTGATGAAGCTGCGCGACAGCGGCGACCCTCTGCCGGCCGCGGTCGCATGTCTCTCGCCGGTGACAGACCTGACCCAGAACAGGGCTGATCAAGGAATCAAAGACCCACTGCTCCCGCCCAAAGCGATGAGACTCTATACCACCGCTTATGTGGGTGAGCATAACCCGCACGATCCTTTGATCTCGCCGGTGTTTGGCCAGTGGCGCGGTCTGCCGCCGCTGCTGGTTCATGCCGGCGAGGACGAGATCCTGCGCGCGGACGCGGTTCGCGCCGAAGCATTGGCCAAGGCCGCCGGCGTCGATGTGCGGCTGGAGATCTACCCGCGCATGTGGCATGTCTGGCAACTGCATCTGGCCCTGCCGCAGGCTGTTCAGTCGCTGGGCGAGATTGCTCATTTCCTCGGCTCTCATTTGCCTGGCAGTTCGGCGCCCGGCACTGTTACCTCGATTTGACCATAAAACGAGGCTCGCACTCAAGGGCCGGTCACCGATCCTGGAACACTCAACGAATCAAGGACACCTATGTACTCTGCTGACACCCTCGCCACCCTCTTTCGCCATAACACCTGGGCCAACGAGCGCCTCATCGAGCTATGCGCCGGGCTGAGCGACGACCAACTGGACGCGACACTGCTCGGCGCGTTTGGCTCTATCAGCGACACCCTGGAGCACATCGTCACCGCCGAGCGCTCTTACCTCTCCCGCATTAGCACCGGTCGGCCCTATCGTCACCCCGTCACTGCGCCGCCGCTGTCTCTGGCCGAGATGCTTGAATGGGCGCGCGCCAGCGGCGACGGTCTCGTCCAATGGGCGCCACAGGTGCAGCCCGGCGACGTGGTGGAGATCGACTGGGACGGCGTGCTGCGCGATGTGCCCAAGACGATTCTGTTTGCCCAGGCCATCAACCACGCCACCGAGCACCGGGCCCAGGTGATGACGATTCTCACGCAACTGGGTATCGAGCCACCCGAGCTGGATAGCTGGGCATATTTCGACGAGATGATCCAAGCTGGCGACGCAAGTACAGCCTGATCTTCAGCAAGGACCTTCTTTACCTCTTAGGAGTGTATGACAATGGCAACCATTCGTGATGGCAACAAGACGGCCCTGCTGGTGGTCGACATGCAGGTCGGCGTGATGAACGAGGCGTGGGATGCCCCTCGCATCGTCAGGAACGCGGCGCGCGCGGTCGAGCGGGCGCGCCAGGACGGCGCGCC
>JAJTXO010000228.1 GCA_021463315.1 Caldilineales bacterium
TCGGCGCTGCTGGCGCTGGATGCGCTTGGCTGCGACGCGGCGCGCGCCGACGGCCTGAGCGCGGCAGACCGGGCGAAGCTGGCCGCTAACGCGCTGCGCCTGCTGCCGGTGGACGCCGATGGCAGCTCGGCGCAGGCGCTGGCTGCCACGGCCATCTCGGGCGCGCAGTTCAGCGCCGCGCTGCGCGCCATCCCCGCCCGCAAGGTGGTGGTGATCTTCGACTGCTGCCACGCGGGGGGCATCGGCCAGCCCAAGGACGCGCTGGCCCCGGCGCTGCAAGCCGGCCTGCCAGAGCGCTACTACCAGGCGCTGCTGGCTGGCCGCGGCCGCGTCATTCTGGCCGCCTCCCGCAGCGACGAATACTCCTATGTCCAGCCGGGCGCGGCCAACAGCCTCTTCACCGCGCACCTGCTGGCCGGCCTGCGCGGCGATATCGCCAGCGACGATGGGCTGATCCGCATCTTCGATCTGTTCGAGTATGTCCAGCCGCGCGTCACCCGGGCGCACCCGCGCCAGCATCCGGTCTTCAAGGCCGAGCTGGAGGAGAACTTCCCGGTGGCGCTGCGCCTGGGCGGACAGGCCAAGGCAGTCGTGCGGGCCAGCGACGGCTATCCCTACGACGCCTACCTGCTCTACGCGGAGCAGAGCGAGCACGACGCCCAGTGGGTGGCCGGCCAGCTCATCCCGCAGCTCGAGGCGGCCGGCCTGCGGGTGGCGCTTTCGGCCGACGTGCTGCCGGCCGGCGTGGCGCGGGTGGCCACCATTCAGCGCGGCATGCAGCAGGCGCGGCGCACGGTGGTGGTGCTCTCCGAGGCCTTTCTGGCGGACTCCACGGCCACCTTCGAGGCGCTGCTGGCTCAGACGATCGGCATCGACCGGGAGAACAGTTGGCGGGTGCTGCCGGTGCTGATCGAGGCTATCGACCAGAGCCGGCTGCCCTACACCCTGGCCAGTCCCATGGCCGTGCCGATCGACCTGGTGCGGCCGCTGCGGCCGGCCTACGGCCTGCCGCGTCTGATCCGCGAGCTGCAAGCGCCGCGGCCGTCGATTCTGCCCACGGGGGGCTGAGTCTCTGGGGGCCGCCGCGGCGATTGTGCCGCTTCCCACACCAAAGCGCTGCCAGTTGGGGTACAATCATCGCGACGTGTTCAAACCGAGTTGAGACGCCTGTAGGACGATCTTCCCAGATCGTCCGTTCTGCGTCCGCCACAGCCCAAGACTTCGGACGGCCAGGCCGGCCGCAACACATCACCTGAACAGACACAGAAGAAACCAGATGAGATGAACCACACTGACAACAACGACGGCATTGTGCGGGTTGCGGGCTTGGTGGGCAGCCTGCGGCCGGGCAGCTACACCCGGCTGGTGGTGCAACTGGCGCTGGAGGGCGCGGCCGAGCTGGGCGCGCAGACGCAGATCATCGACCTGCGCGACTACGACCTGCCCTTCTGCGACGGCAACAAGGACGAAAGCCACTATCCGCCCGACGTGGCCCGACTGCGGCGGGTGGTGCGCGAGGCCACGGGGCTGGTGCTGGGCACCCCCGAATATCACGGCGGCTACAGCGGCGTGCTGAAAAACGCGCTGGATCTGATGGGCTTCTCCGAGTTCGAGGGCAAGACCATCGGCCTGTTGGGTGTATCGGGCGGGCGCATCGGGGCCAGCCACGCGCTCAGCGGCCTGCGCACCGCCTGCCGTTCGCTGCGGGCCTGGGTGCTGCCCAACGAGACTTCGATTCCCCAGGTGGCCCAGCAGTTCGACGCGGCCGGCGCGCTGAAGGATCCAGCGCTGGCCGAACGCATTCGGGACATGGGCCGGCAGGTGGCTCGCTTCGCCTATCTGCACAGCTCCCACCAGGCCATGGAGTTCCTGCGCGCCTGGGAGGAAGCGCCCATCAACCCCGGCGGCGAATGGGCCAGTTGAGACGCCGATGAAGAGAGCACGCTGGTTGGGGCCTCTCCTGCTGCTGATCCTGATCGCGGCGGCCGCGTGGCTGTGGCAGGGACGCGACCAGCCGCAGGTGCAGGCGCGCGTACAGGGGCTGGCTCAAGCGGCCGGCGCGCAGGGCTTCGCGCGCACGACCGGGCCGCGGCCGCTGAGCTTTCCGGCCGACTACGGCCCGCACCCCGACTTTCAGACCGAGTGGTGGTATTACACCGGCAATCTGGCCGGCGAGGATGGCCGGCATTTCGGCTACCAGTTCACCCTCTTTCGCCGGGCCATGCAGCCGCCGGCCGAGCGCGCCGCGCGCGACTCCGATTGGGGCGCGGATCAAATCTACATGGGCCATCTCGCGCTGACCGACGTGGCGGGTGGGCGGTTTCATGCCTTCGAGCGGCTGGCACGCGGCGCGGCTGGCCTGGCCGGCGCGCAGGCGGCCCCCTATGCGGTCTGGCTGGAGGATTGGCGCGTGGAGGATGTGCCCGGCCAGCCCGGCGTGACCCACGTGCAGGCCGCGGCCGGCGATGTGGCCATCGACCTGCTGCTGACCGACGCCAAGGGGCCGGTACTGCAAGGGGATCAGGGCTACAGCCAAAAGGGACCCGATCCCGGCAACGCCTCTACCTACTTCAGCCTAACCCGGCTGGCCAGCCAGGGCACGGTGACGGTGGGCGGCGTGGCCTATCCAGTGGAAGGGCTAAGCTGGCAGGACCACGAGTTCAGCACCAGCGCGCTGGCTGCCAACCAGGTAGGCTGGGACTGGTTCGCCCTGCAACTGGACGACGGCAGCGAGCTGAAGGTCTTTCACATCCGCCAGACCGACGGCAGCGTCGATCCCTTCTCGGCCGGCAGCTTCGTGGACGCGGCGGGCAACGTCACGCGGCTCCAGCGCGACGATTTCCAGATCACCGTGCGCGACACCTGGCGCAGCCCGCACAGCGGCGCCGAATATCCCGCCCGCTGGACCATCGCCATACCCCGCCTGGAGCTGCGGCTGGAGCTGGAGCCGTGGCTGGCCGACCAGGAGCTGAACGTCTCCTACAGCTACTGGGAGGGCGCGGTGCAGGTGAGGGGTGAGCGCGCCGGCCAGCCGGTGTCCGGCAATGGCTACGTCGAGATGACCGGGTATGCCGGGTCGATGCAGGGGCAGTTCTAGCGGCTGCCGGAAGGACCAGGATCAGCCGCCCGGCTCATGCGCTGGCCGGAGCGCCGACCTGCCAGGCGACCGTCAGCGTGTGCAGCGCCAGGATGGGATATTCCAGGCGCTGGATGCCGTGTTGCTGCATGCGCAACGCCGCCTCCTGCACAATGGCCGCCACGTGGGGCGCCTGCTGTTCGACGGGCAGCGTCTGAAGCAACTCGGCCAGCTCGGCGATCCCCTCCGCCAGCTCGTGGCGGGCCAGCGTCCTGGCGCAATGCTCCAGCGCGTCACTGAGCGCGCTGCCCTCGCCGCTCCCCTGGCCCAGCCGCTTGCGCAGCGCCAACAGCGCCTGGGCCAGGGCGGTGCCCGCCTCCTGGTCGCACTGGCTCAACAGCGTCACAAAGTTGTTCTCGTCGCCGGCCAGCCGCGCCACGGCCAGCGCCATCTCCCGGCGGGAGCTGCGGCTGGGACTGCTGGCCAGCAGCGCCAGCAGCCGATCGGTGGCCTCGGTCACCTGCAAGCGGCCCAACATCGACGCGTAGGCCAGCAGCATGCCCACGTCGCTCTCCTCGGCTGCGCCTGCCAGCGCCAGCGGCACGCTCTCCTGATCGTCCAACACCCCCAGCGAGCGCATGCTGTGGGCGCGCACCGAGCGATATTTTGAGTCGTGCGCGGCCTGACGCAGCGGCTCCAGGCCGCGCACATCGCCCATGCGCCCCAACGCCCAGGCGGCTATGGTGCTCAACGCGGGTTCAGGGCCGTTCAACACCTCGGCCACTGCGTCGATCAGTCGGGGCTCCGGCCCGTGGTGAGCGATGGCGATGACAGCCTCGATGCGCACGTTGAAGCGCGGATCCTCCAGCGCGGCCAGCAGCTCCTCCACGGTCAGCGGGCTTTTGGAGGCGCCCAGCCGCTCGGTGACCCGCACCGCGGTCTGCTCGTCCTTGGCCAGGTGGAAGCGCACCACCGCCTCCAGCGCCAGAAAAGGATTGCCGCGCAGGAAGATACCGGCAAAGCCCCCCATCCCGATGGTGGTGTCATCGCGAATGCGGCGCAGCACGAAGATCGCCGCGATGGGCAGGACGATGCCCAGCAGAAAGAGCGGCGTGTAGGGATCCAACGGAATGCCAGCCACCGTGCCCGCCAGATTCTCGGTGGCGGTCAGCAGCCAGCCGCCGAACAGTTGGCTGAAGCCGCTGATCAGCCCCACCCAGGCCCAGTAGACCGCCATATAGTCATCGCGCTTGGCCGGCGGCACGATGCTGACGTAGAGCAGCCGGGTGGCGCCCACCTGCCAGCCCACATCGGCGAAGCCCTGGAAAACCGCGATGGCGTTGGCCGCGGGCAGAACAGCCGAGCCCATGCCGGGCAACAGCATCCAGAAAACCGGCAGCAGGGCGCGAAAGGCCAGGCCATAGAGCGTCACCGGCCGGCCGCCGTAGCGATCGGAGGCCCAGCCCCAGAAATAGCTGGAGACCAGCGCGCCGACCATGGCGCCGGTTTGCAGCAACACCACCTGCGACGCGGGCAGCCCCACCTGATCCTGCATGAAAAGCGGCAGAAAGGCGCCCAGCGGCACTGTGGCCAGCGTGAACAAGCTCACTCCAGCCAGATAGCGCAGCATGTGGCTGTCGCGCAGCGCGTCCTTGATGTTGCGCTGCGGGGCCGGCTGGCTTGTGTCGGGCTTGACGGGCGCGCCGCCAGGGATGCGCGCGGCCAGCGCGACGGAGATAAAGCCAAACAGGACGCCGATGGCGATCAGCACCATGTAGCCGGTCAAGCCGACGGTGCGCGCCAACACCAGGCTGGCGGTCGTCACCGCGATGAAGCCGGCGATGGTGGAGTAGAAGTTGTTGCTGGCCGTGTACTTGCCCCGCACCGAGTTGGGCACATATTCCTGGATCCAGGGAAAGCCGGCCGAGACGCCCACGGTGCGCACCAGGGCGTAGACCAGGACCACGGCCGTGAGAAAGCCCATGGCCGCCTCTTCGCCGAAGCGAGCCACCACGAAGGGTGTGAAGAGGAGAAAGGCCGTGACGAAGGTGCGCAGGCCGAAGAAGGTCAGCCAGGTGCGTTTGTAGCCTACACGGGCGATGGCCGGCGCCAGCGCCAACGAGAGGATGCCGGTGAAAGGCAGCAGCGACAGCAAGAAGCCGATCTGGACGTTGTCCAGCCCCAGGCTGTTGAGAAACAGCACGAAAACCGAGCCGAAGAAGGTCAACTGCAGGTAGACCGACTGCGCGGCGTTGGAGGCGATGCTCCAGGGTAAGCCGCGCAGTTTGTCGACCGTGGTGGGTTCGCTGTGCATGGCTGCATTTTACTCCTGGCCGGCCCCGGTTGCCAACTGGCACGCGCAGGGCAGAGCGCGCATCACACATAACAACAAGGAGTCTCACCATGCGTCTTAGCGCCGCAGTCGCCCCCGACTTCACCCTGACCGACCCGCAGGGCCGGCCGGTCAGCCTGTCTGATTTCCGGGGCCAGAAAAACGTCGTCCTGGTCTTCACCCGCGGCTTTGGCTGACCCTATTGCCGCAGGCATCTGGCGCAGTTGCGCCAAGACTATCAGCAGTTCGTCGCGCGCGACACCGAGATCGTGGTGGTTGGCCCGGAAGATCACGCCACCTTTGCCAGCTACTGGCGCAGAGAGCAGTATCCGTTCGTCGGCCTGGCCGACCCGCAGCACGGCGTAGCAGGCCGCTATGGCCAGGAGGTCAAGCTGCTGAAGATGGGCCGTATGCCGGCCATCGTCTTGGTCGACAAGCAAGGCCAGGTGTTGCACAGCCACTACGCCGCCAACATGCAGGACTATCCGACCAACCGCGAGCTGTGGGCCTTGCTGGACGCGGCGCAAGCCGGCCGGCCGGGCGATTGACAGCCCAGCCCAAGGTCGCTACAATAGCGGCATTCGTCCGCCACACCGCCTGCCGCCCCCCACGCTGCGTCCCAAGGAGTTCACCATGCACGCCGATCTAGTCGCCGCCCTTGTCCGCCTGGAAGCTGATCTGGCCGCGGGCACGATCGACCGCGCGGCCCTGTTTTGGCTGAAAATCTACGTGGAGCAGGCTCTGGCTGGCGGCGGCGCGCTGCGCTCCGATCGCTGGATCGAGGCCGGGCTGGCCGCGGGCGCGGAGATCCCCGGTCTCTCGCCCGCGCAGCTCGAGCCGCGCCAGCGATTGGTTGCAGGCTACGGGCTCTTCCGTTTCGTGCGCCTGAAGGATGACGCCGAGTTCAGCGGCGCGGCCCTGGCCGACCTGGACTGGCAGCGCAAATACCGTGTCAGCCTGCTGCCGGCCTATCAAGCCGACCTGGCCGCGCTGGCCGCATGGGTGGAGGCCCGCTGGAGCCGGCTAGGCGGCGTGGACCCGCAGTTCGCCGCGCTGGAGATTGTGCTGGCGCGCCCTCACCCCCAACCCCTCTCCCAAAGGGAGAGGGGAGTCCGGCCCCCCTCTCCCCCTGGGAGAGGGGCCGGGGGGG
>JAJTXO010000229.1 GCA_021463315.1 Caldilineales bacterium
ACCGGGGTCGAGACTTCCGAAGTCTGCGCAGGTTTGTTCAAAACGAGCTCACAGTCCATAAGACTTCGGAAGTCTTCCCCCTCTATTGAGATGATACCCCTTTTTTGCATTTAGCGCCGCTGAGGATAGAATAAGCACAACAACGTTGCAGGCGGGCCAGTGGGCCGGCGTTGAATCACATCATCAGGGAGGCAGTTCCCCACAGATCAGAGGGTTTTTCCTCAGGAGACAACTATGAGCTATCACGATCCTTCTCTCGCGCCGCAGGCTATGCCGCTGCCAGAGCCGATCCCCCTGACCGAAGCCGAGATGGGGCGCATTCGACTCAGCTTTCTGCGCCGCACCTACGCCTTGTTTTTGCTAGGGATCTTTGTCACCGGCATTGGGGCCGTAGTGGCTCTGAGCGTCGAGGCGATTCTGATGGCGGTGCTCAACTACATCTGGATCGCCTTCATCCTGCAGTTCGCCATGGTGATCGGCGCCGGCGCCCTGCGCAACCGCGCACCGTGGAACACGCTGGTCTACTTCGGCTTCACCTTTCTGACTGGCCTGATTCTGGCGCCGATCCTGCTGGCAGTCACCTACGAAAGCGGCAGCTTCGGCATCGTAGTTCAGGCTTTCACGTTGACGGCCAGCATCTTCATCGGGCTGAGCGTCTTCGTCGTGGTCAGCCGCAAGGATTTCAGCTTCCTGGGCGGCGGCTTGATGATCGCGCTGTTTACGCTGCTGGGGCTGGGCATTGTCAACATCTTTTTCCGCACCGATGTTTTGAGTCTGGCCTTTGCCAGCCTGGCCGCGGTGGTCTTCAGCGGCTTCATCCTGTACGACACCAGCCGCATTCTGCGCTACGCCGGCCAGATGTCGCCCGTCACGGCTGCGCTCAGCCTGTACCTGGATTTCTACAACCTGTTCCTGGCCCTTCTGCGCCTCTTGAACCGGCGCTGATAGATCTCCTGTCACCTGATCCAACCTCCAACAAGCTCAGCCTTCATCGGCTGGGCTTTTTTGCGCCAACTAGCACAATAGCCTCTTGACAGTCTCTCAGGTCGTGCTACAATAGAGGTGGGACGGCTCGTTGTCAGCGTTCATCAAGGAGGATCCTATGACAACCATCACCATTTCTCGTCAATACGCCAGCGGCGCGGAAGGAATCGCGGCCCGCGTGGCACAGGCGCTGGGCTACACCCTCTTCGACAAGACCATGATGGCCGAGGCCGCGGCCGAGCTGGGCCTGACTGAGGGCGAAATCGTCGATTTTCGCGAGACAGACCAGCGCTCGCGCGGCTTGATCGACCGGCTGCTGGGCCGCGAGTTGACCATCGCCCGCATCAACACCTGGCAAGAGGACATCAGCGGCGTGCGCAAACCGGTGGTTATCAGAATCAGCGACAGCCAGGCCGTCGCTATGATGCAGGGTGTCGCCGACGCAGCCTACAAGCGAGGCAATGTGATCATCGTCGGCCGGGGCGGCCAGGCCATTCTGCGCGGACGCTCCGGTGTCTTGCACGTGCGCATCGAAGCGCCCCTGGAGCATCGCATCCAGCGGCTGATCGACCGGGATAGCCTCACCCCGATCCAGGCTGAGCTGGAGATCGAAGATCACGATCGGGCCGCGCGCGACTATGTCCGACGCTACTACGATCTTGACCCGCGCGACCCGATGCATTACCACCTGCTGATCAACACCGGCCAGTTGGACCTGGAAACCGCAACCGAGGTGATCGCGCTGGCTGCCCAGCGGATGAAGCCGGTGGCGCCGCCGACCTATGAGCCGCCGATAGCTATGCCGCTCTTCTATCCCTAGCGAACGCCGTGCAGGCGCTGGCAGGGACGATTTTGTGATTCGCCCCTGCCCGTGCTATCCTCTGCCCCGTGAATCTGGTAACTATCGAACAGGTTAGCAAACAGTACAGCGAGCGGCTGCTGCTGGACGATGTCAGCCTGCTGATCAACCGTGGCGAACGGATCGGCTTGATCGGCATCAACGGCAGCGGCAAGACCACCCTGCTGCGCCTCATCGCCGGCCAGGAAACGCCAGACGCGGGCAAGGTGACGGTGTGGGGCGGGGTGCGCGTGCGCTATCTGGCGCAGGAACCGGCGCTGGACGACCGCCTGTCGGTGCTCGACACGCTTTTCCAGAGCGATGCGCCCCAGATGCGCCTGCTGGCCGATTTCGAGGCGGCCAGCCTGGCCCTGCAGCGCTTCCCGTCCGATCCTCAGGCGCAGGCGCGCTTTGCCAGCCTGACCAGTGAGATGGAACGCGCCGGCGGCTGGACGGCCGAGGCTGCGGCCAGGGCGATCCTCTCCCGCCTGGGCATCGAACCCTCCACGGAAACGCTGGTGGGCACGCTCAGCGGCGGCCAGCGCAAGCGCGTCGCCCTGGCCCGCGCCCTGCTGGATCCTGGCGATCTGCTGATTCTGGACGAGCCCACCAACCATGTGGACGCCGAGACTATCGACTGGCTGGAGCAGTTCCTGCTGGGCCTGCCGGGCGCGCTGCTGTTGGTGACCCACGACCGCTATTTCCTGGATCGGGTGGCCAACCGCATCGTCGAGCTGGATCGCCGCCAGTTGATCAGCTATCCCGGCAACTACAGCCGCTACCTGGAGCAGTCGGCCGAGCGCCACGCGCGGCTGGTCAAGGCCGAGGAGGATCGTCAGCGACTGCTCAAGCGGGAGCTGGAATGGCTGCGCCGCTCGCCCATGGCCCGCGGCACCAAGCAGAAGGCGAGGCGGCAGCGGGCCGAGGAGATGGAGCGGCTGCGCTACGACACACAACAGGAGCGGGTGGCGCTGGCGCTGGCCAGCCGGCGGCTGGGCAAAAAAGCGTTGAGCGCGCACGGCCTGGCCAAAGCCTACGACGGTGCGCCGGTTTTCGCGGGCGTCGATTTCGAGCTGGCCCCCGGCGACCGGATCGGCATCATCGGCCCCAACGGCGCGGGCAAGAGCACCTTGCTCGACATCCTGGCCGGCCGGCTTCCGGCCGACGCCGGCGCCATCGACTGGGGCGAGACCGTGCATCTGGGCTACTACGACCAGCGCAACATCGACCTGGACGAGAACCAGCGGGTGCTCGACTTCATCAAGGGGGAGGCGGAGCTGATTCGGGTGCAGGAGCGCAACACACCGGCCTGGAACCGCAGCGCGGCCGACATCCAACTGATCGACGCGGCGCAGATGCTGGAGTGGTTCCTCTTCCCGCGGCCGCAGCAATATGCCTATATCGGCAGCCTGAGCGGCGGCGAGCGGCGGCGGCTCTACCTGCTGAAAACCCTGATCCACCAACCTAACGTGCTGCTGCTGGACGAGCCGACCAACGATCTGGATATCCAGACCCTGGCCGTGCTGGAGGAATTCCTCGATCACTTCAAGGGCTGTTTGGTGGTAGCCAGCCACGACCGCTACTTCTTGGATCGCACGGTGGATTTTCTGATCAGCTTTGAGCCAGGCGGCGCGATCAGTGGCCGCTATCCGGCGCCGTTCAGCGTGTTTCAGGAAATCAAGGCGCGCGAGACGGGGGATAAGAAGGAGAGAAAAGAAGGAAAGAGGGAAAAGGAGGAGAGAGGGGGAGGATCAGAGACACAGGCGGCGCGCAAGCTGACGTGGAAGGAACAACGCGAGCTGGAGGCGCTCGAAACGCGCATTTCCGCGCAGGAAGAGCAGGTCGCTGCGCTGCACGCGGAGATCGACGCCAGCAGTGGAAACTATGTACGCTTACAGGAACTGGCGGTGAAGCTGGCCGCGGCGGAAGATGATCTGAACGATGCCATGGCGCGCTGGATGGAGATGGTCGAGAACCGCGGATGAGCCGCAAGCACGGAGGGGAAGAACCGCGGATACGCAGAAAACGCGGATCAGAATTGGGCATAGCTCAGGTGGGTGGCAGGAAGACTCCGATCCGCGCCGTCTGCCCATCCGCGGTTCTCTCCGATCCGCGCCGTCTGCGCATCCGCGGTTCTCTCCGATCCACGTCGAACGGCCTACCCTCCACCAGGCGTCCCCAACCATGGTGGCCGGTGAACTCGCCGGCCTTGCACACCACCAAGCCGCGGCTCACGGTGAACCGCACCCGCCCGCGCACCCGTCGCCCCTCGTAGGGGGTATAGCCGGCGATGTTGTGTAGATCGAAAGCCTTGATCGTCGTCTCGACAGAGGGATCGAAAACCACCACGTCCGCATCGCTGCCTGGCAACAGCGCGCCCTTGCGCGGGTAGATGCCGAAGATCCGGGCTGGATTGGCCGAGGTCAGCTCGACCAGCCGCGGCCAGGTGATGCGCCCCGCCGCCACCCCGTCGGTGGCCAACAGCGGCAACATCGTCTCCAGGCCAGGGATGCCGCCGGGGGTCTGGGTGAAGGGCAGACGGGGCTGGCCATGGGCCGTAACCGCGTTCTGCAAGGTGGCCAGCGCGCCGTTACCATCTTGCAGACGGCGCACCGCGTCGTTCTCCAGCCGGCGAATCGCATCGCGCGAGGTGCCCATGCTGCGAGCCACCTCACTCCACTCGCGCTGCCAGCCATCGCGCAGCCCCGCGCGCAGCACCACCATCTCTCGCTCCTCAGCGGGCAGCTTAGCCAGCACATCCTGCACAGCCGGGCTCGCCAGCGGATCAAGGCCATGTTTCTGCAACAGGGTGTAATCGCAGTGGTCGGTGCCGATACTGTTGACCGCGCCGCAGGCCACCAGCTCCCACAGCCGCTCAGCCTCGGCCGGATGGCGCAAGGGGGGCTGCATGATGCCCCATTCCGGGTGTTCACCGGCATAGACCCGCTCGTCCAGCGTCAGATACTGCGGACAGGTCTCGCTCCAGGCGATCTGGCCAGCCTGTCGCGCCGCGTGGATCAGCTCTGCCGAACGGGCAACCGAGTTGTGGACGACATAGAGCGGGCAATGGGCCTCTCGCGCCAGCAGCAACATGCGCTGCACGGCCTCCACCTCGGCCAGCGCGGGCCGAGCCTCGCCGTGATAGACCAGGCCCGTCTTGCCCGCGGCCGTCAGGCGGGCCGTCGCAGCGCTGACCAGCGCATCGTTCTCGGCATGCACCATCACCACCACGCCGCGCTGGCCGGCCGCCCGCAGCACGCGCAGCAAGCTGTCGTCGTCCTGATAATAGTTGGGCCGATAGGTGGTGTAGACCTTGGCCGAGGGCGTGCCCAGCTCCACCAGATCGCCCATCCATTGCTCCAACTGGTCGTCGTCGGCCGGCAGCTCGGTCAGCATCACGTGAAAGCTATAGTCGATGTTGGCCAGCTCCTGCGCTTCAGCCAGCCGGTTGCCCACAGCCGTGCGCACATTCTGCCCGGGGAACTGGGTGGCGAAGTCGATGACCGTGGTAACGCCGCCACAGGCTGCTGTGCGAGTGCCCACCGCCCAGTCATCGGGCGTCCTGTAGATGCCCGTGTCCAACTGAATGTGGGTGTGCGGGTCCACCAGGCCAGGCAGCACCACGCAGCCGGTCGCGTCCAGCACCTCTTCGCCCGGCTCCGGCTCAAATCGAGCGCCGATGCTGTGGATGCGCTCGTCGACGATGCGCAGATCGCCCGCCACCTCGCCCAAGGGAGTTACCAAAGTGCCGTTTTTGATCAAAAGTTGTTGAGTCATATCAGCTCGTGAAACGTGATGCGTGAAGAACGATGAACGATGAACGATGAATGATGAACGATGAACGATGAATCCGGACTCCGGATTCATCGTTCATCGTTCATCATTCATCGTTCCTCACTTCTGCCAATCACCTCACCATACACCGCCGCCCATTGCGGACGGACAGCGGGCCAGGTGAAGCGCTGGGCGTTGATCTGCGCGGCCTGGCCCAGTTGCTCGGCCAGGCCGGGCTCGCTCAGCACTCGTCCCATCGCGGCCGCCAGCGCCGCGGGATCGTTCGGCGGCGTCAGCAGCGCATCGACGCCGTCATGCACCATCTCTGGCACGCCGCCCACAGCCGTGGCCACGATGGGCAGGCCGATGCTCGCTGCCTCGATGAGCGTGTTGGGCTGGATATCCACCGCGCTGGAGCTGACGAACAGATCGGCCGCGGCATAGACCGGCTCCAACGCCTCGAAGGGAACACGCTCGATGAACACCACGGGCAGATCCAACTGGGCAGCCAAGGCGCGCATGGCGGGCAATCTCGGCCCATCGCCGATCATGGTCAGTTGGGCGGCCGGAATCTGCTGGCGCACCAGGGCAAAGGCCCGCACCATCAGCTCCGGGTTGCCGGTGGAGTCGAAACGCTTGATCCAGAGCAGTTGGGGCGCCGGCCGATCCGCGACCGGCGTTCCTTCGGTTGGCCGCGGGACGAAGCGCGCCCAGCCGACCAGATTGGGGATGATCGACGGTGCCAGGCCCAGCGGCTCGAAGACCTTGCCCACGGCGTACGCGGGGCTGGTGAGCGCATCGAGCAGCGGCAGCAGCAGGCGCACCAGGCGGCCCCGGCGCGCCACGAACTTCTCAGCGCCGCCGCCGTGATAGGTGGCCACCACCGGGATCCTGCGCCACAGCCGCGTCCAGGCAATCGCGCTCATCGGCAGAAAGAAGCCCCAGTGGGACGC
>JAJTXO010000023.1 GCA_021463315.1 Caldilineales bacterium
CGCAGGCCAGCAGCGATCAGGGGGCGCGCATCGACGTGCCTGTGGACACACCACACCATGACATTCTCTTCACGGCCAACTCCATGATCCCCAATGGCGTCGTGGAACGCATCCGCTATGTGGTCTACGTCGATCCCAGCCAATATGCGCGCCTTTCGCCGTCGTCGGAGAAGCTGGAGATTGCCCGCTCTATCGGCCGGCTCAATCACATGCTGGGGGACGAGCGCTTTATTCTGATCGGTCCGGGCCGCTGGGGCAGCTCCAACATCGATCTGGGCGTGCGCGTGACCTATGCCGACGTGTTCAACAGCAAGATGCTGGTGGAGGTGGGCTATCACACGGCCGGCGGCGGTATGCCCGAGGCTTCCTACGGCACCCATTTCTTCCAGGACCTGGTGGAAGCGCGCATCTTCCCGCTGGCGGTTTTTCCCGATCAGCAGGGAAACATCTTCGATCGCCGTTTCCTGGCCGAGGCGCCCAATCTGTTGACCGATCTGCTCCCCGACCAGGCCGCCGCCGAAGGGGTGCTCAAGGTGATCGATCTGCCCGCTGTGCGCCACGGCCAACTGCTGGAGGTGGTGATGAGCAGCGAGCAGAACCTGGCGCTGGCGTGGTTCCGGCATTACGACTGAGCGAACCATGAACAAGCGCCTCCTCTGGGTCATCATGGCCTGGGCCCTCACGCTGGCGGCCTGCTCATCCCGCCAGTCCCCGCCAGATTCCGCCCAACCGCTGCCGGTGGCCACGATTGTGGCGGCCAGCTCGCCCACAGCCAGCCCGCCCACGGCCGCGGATACCGCCACGGCCCGGCCCACGGCCGCGGATACCGCCACAGCCAGGCCGACGGCCGCGGATACCGCCACAGCCAGACCCACGGCCGCGGATACCGCCACAGCCAGGCCCACGGCCACAGCTACCGCCACCGCCACGCCGACAGCGATCCCCACCGCCGCGCCCACGGCCATCCCTGCTCCGCCGGCCGTGGCTGATCTGAGCATCGCGCTGGAGCCGCTGGCCGCGGAGCTCTCGCAGCCTGTGCTGGCCGTCCATGCGGGCGACGGCAGCGGCCGCATCTTCGTGCTGGAGCGGGCGGGCCGGATCGTGGCGCTGGCTGGGGACGGCAGCGAACTGGGAACCTTCCTGGATCTCCGCGATCGCGTCGGCTCCGACGCCACCGAGCAAGGCCTGCTGGGCCTGGCCTTCGATCCAGCCTTCGCCGCCAACGGCCGGCTGTTCGTCCACTACACCGACAAGGATGGCGACACGGTGCTGGCGCGCTTCACAGCCAACGCCGAGCGCAGCGCGGCCGACCCGTTCAGCCAGGCGACGCTGCTGACCGCGCGCCAGCCGGCTGACAACCACAACGGCGGGATGATCGCCTTTGGGCCGGATGGCTATCTCTATTTCGGCCTGGGCGACGGCGGTGGGGCCAACGATCGCTACGAGAACGGCCAGGACCTGGGCACGATCCTGGGCGCGCTGCTGCGCCTCGATGTCAGCGGCGACAGCGCGGTGGTTCCGGCCAACAATCCCTTCGTCAGTCGAGAGGGCGCCCGCCCTGAGATCTGGGCCTATGGCCTGCGCAACCCGTGGCGCTTCAGCTTCGACCGTCTGACCGGCGACCTGTGGATCGCCGACGTGGGCCAAGGCGACTGGGAAGAGGTCAACGTGCAGCCGGCCAGCAGCCTGGGCGGCGAGAACTATGGCTGGCCCATCATGGAGGGCAAGCGCTGCTTCCAGTCTGACTCCTGTCGCCAGGAGGGCTTGACCCTGCCGGTGGCGGAATACAGCCACGACCTGGGCTGTTCGATCAGCGGCGGCTACGTCTACCGCGGCGCGGCCCAGCCAGCCTTGCAGGGCGTCTACTTCTACGGCGACTACTGCACAGGGCGGATCTGGGGCCTGGCGCCGGTCGCAGGCAACGCCTGGCAGGCCGCCGAGCTGCTGCACAGCGATGCGCAGATCAGCTCCTTCGGCGAAACGGAAGCGGGCGAGCTGCTGGTGGTGGACTACGCCGGAAAGCTGTTTCGCCTGGTAAGCAGAGGTGATTGAGATGCAAACCCAAGACGTTTTGGAGCAGTTGGTGCGCCTGTCGCGCGTGTTAGGCGACCCGGCCAACGACTATGCTATCCTGGGCGAGGGCAACACATCCGCGCGGGCCAGCGAGACCACCTTTTGGGTCAAGGCCAGCGGCACGGAGATGCGCACCATCGACGCCAACGGCTTCGTCGAGGTGGCCTTCGACCGCGTGCTGGCGCTGCTGGATGCGCCCTATCTGACCGATGCCGAGATCAAGCAGGGGCTGAGCGGAGCCAAGGTCGACTCGGCCAGCCCGGCCCACCCCTCGGTGGAGACGGTGTTGCACGCGCTTTGCCTGGGACTGGAGGGGGTCAACTTCGTGGGCCACACCCACCCCACGGCAGTGAACGCTCTCACCTGCTCCGTGGGCTTCGAAGCGGCCTTCGCTGGCCGGCTCTTCCCCGACGAGATCGTGGTGTGCGGCCCCGCGCCGGTGCTGATCCCTTATGTCGATCCTGGTCCGCCGCTGGCGCGCGAGATCGGAGCGCGCATCGATGCCCACATCCGGCATTACGGCGAGGTCCCCAAGGTGATCCACATGCAGAACCACGGCCTGATCGCGCTGGGGCGCAGCGCGCAGCAGGTGGCCAACATCACCGCGATGGCCGTCAAGACCGCGCGCATCCTGGCCGGAACCTACGCGCTGGGCGGCCCGCGCTTCATGACCGCCGAAGCCGTGGCCCGCATCCACACCCGGCCGGATGAGCACTACCGGCAGAGGGTCATCGCAGCCGGGGCGTGAGACCGGAGCGAGCCATGCAGATCTGTGATCGCAGCAAGGAACGGCGCCAGGAGCGTCAACAATGACTATACGCGGCGTACTTCTGGTTAACACCGGCTCTCCTGACTCGCCCGAGGTGGCCGATGTGCGGCGCTACCTGGACCAGTTCCTGATGGACGGTCACATCTTGGACCAGCCCTGGCCGCTGCGCAAGCTGATCGTCAATGGCTTCATCCTGCCGCGCCGGCCGCAGCGCTCGACCGAGGCCTATCGTGCCATCTGGTGGCCGGAAGGCTCGCCGCAGATTGTGCTCAGCCAGCGGCTGGCTGATAGCTTGCGTGCCGGCTGGGAGACGCCGGTCAGTCTGGCTATGCGCTACGGCAACCCCTCCATCGAGGCCGGACTGAGGGAGCTCTTGCAGCAGGGCATCGACGAGCTGCTGCTGGTTCCCCTCTTCCCCCACTACGCCATGTCCACGACCGAAGCGGTGGTCGACGAGACGCAGGTGGTGCTGAAGCGGCTGCGCTCCGATCTGCCGTTGACTGTGCTGCCTCCCTTCTACGACGACGCGCGCTACATCGATGCGCTGGCTGCCAGCGCGCGGCCTTACCTCGACCAGGGCTACGATCACCTGTTGTTCAGCTATCACGGCCTGCCGGAGCGCCACCTGCGCAAGACCGACCCCACGGGCCAGCACTGCCTGCGCAGCACAGATTGCTGCGCCACGGCCAGCCCGGCCCACGCCACCTGCTATCGTCACCAGGTGCTGCGCACCACCGAGCTGGTGGTGCAGGCCCTGGGCGTGCCGGCCAGCAAGCACTCGGTCAGCTTCCAGAGCCGGCTGGGCCGCGACCCCTGGCTGCAGCCGGCCACGGTCCATGAGCTGGAGCGGCTGGCCCAGGCCGGCGTGCGCCGGCTGCTGGTGCTCTGCCCCGCCTTCGTGGCCGACTGCCTGGAGACGCTGGAGGAGATCGGCATCGCCGGCCGCGCGACGTTCCTGGCGGCCGGTGGCGAGAGCTTCACCCTGATCCCGGCGCTGAACGATCAGCCGCAGTGGGTGGCGGCGTTTGGGGAGTTGATGCGCGGCGCAGAAGTAGCGAGGCTTGATCGGTCGAACCAAGTCTTCTTCTAGTGACCAGATGACGGTTGTCCCACAGATCGGCGCGCATGATGCGGAAGATGGGCATCTGTCGCTTGCGGTCCAGGCCATAGGTCTGCTCCCGTTCCTTGGCGGCCATCTTCTGGCGTAACTTTTCCAGCTCCTGATAGATCAGATCCCAGTTGTCCGCCAAACGGATGGCGGTCCAGCCCAGGCCCTCCAGTTGGTCCAGCAGCGGCGTCTCGACGTTGCTCTTCTCGTCCAGGCGAATGGCGGGGTTGGCTTTGTCGTTGGACAGGATCATTCGATGACCTCCCAGTGACCGCCTTTGTCGGGGCCGACGCGCCGGATTCGCCCTTGCGCTTTCAACTTCTCGATCTGCTTCTTGATAGCCCGGTCTGTAATGCCAATATATTGCACTAGGTCAGCGATGGTGATGGCCGGATCAGTGCGCATAAGGTCCACAATTTTCTGTGAACTTTTCTGTGAACTTTTCTGTGAACTTTTCTGTGAACTTTTCTCTTGCACCACACTTATCTGCGAGATCATCTCTGGTTCCAGTGAACCGATGGACTCGTTTCGGTGAACCATTGCAATGAACAAGTTCGCCTCGCGGTCGTCGACGAACTCGATTTCCGGCCAGTCGTCCAGCGCCCGCTTGATGCCAGAGCCCAGGCCGCGGTAGGGCAGTAGCCCCTTGGCGATGTAGGACACCAGGATGGGATTGCGGATGATAGAGTTGCCGGCCCGAATCTTGGCCACCGTCAGGTTGTTGGGCAGGTGGCCGGGGCTGACGATCTCGATGCGGTTGTCGAAGATGAACAGCCGGATCGGCTGTCCTCACCGAGGGCTACTTGGGGTTTCAGGTCGCGCAAATCATTCGGCGCCCGGTCGCCAGCCAAGCCGTATCCAGTTGCGTCTGGCGTCCAGAATGATATCATTGTTCATGTTGAGCGCAGCAACTGTAGCGCGCCCGACAGGTGTCAAGCCCAAAATGCGCAGACCGGCCTCGTCCCAGGTGAAGTGTTCACCCCAGCGGTCGCGTCGCGCATGAAATAGAAGCGCCATCTCACCACGCAACGGATCAATAGCTTCCACCTGCGAGCCTTTGAACAGGTTGCATCGATAGCACGCAAAGCAGAGGTTTGCGAAAACGGTAACGCCTCCCTTGCTTAGTGGGAGCAAGTGGTCCACCACCATCGGGCTGCCGCTGTTGGCCTGCGAGGTGTGGCAATAGGCGCAGCGATGGTCATCGGCTTCCACCAACCGCTGGCGCAGCGCCGTCGACAGGTAGACCGCCACGGTTATAGCCTTTCGAACGGCGGGACAGCATGGCCGCGCCACTGGAGCAGTGCGGCGGCATGGGCCTTGCGCAACATGAGACGATCAGCCTGGGCGACTTGTTCATCCAACTCCAGCCGTTCAGCCGCTGTCAGCGCATCGGCGGCGTTCTTCGCCAGCAGATCATGCAGTCGCGCGGCATCGGCCTCGCTGCGTTGGCTGCGAGCGACGCGCCACAGCGCGTCGTCGCCCAGGCGATCGAGGGCGGCCAGATCGGGCTGGAACTCGGCCGGCGCCTGTGACCAGTCGGGCGGGCTGCCCGCTCGCACGGAACGCAGCAGCAGATCGGTCAACGACTGCCTGGTGGCTCGCGCGGTCTGCTCCAGGCGAACGTACAGGTCTTCGGGCAAAGGCAACACAACGTCTCTTACAGTCATGGTCAGACTCCTCAAGGTGAGGCGACGGGCTTCATCGCGGATGGAAACGCCGATAGCTCTGAACGGTCTACATCGCCTGCTTTGATTGTACCGATAACGCCCCACCGGTCAAGCCGCTGTCGTTCAAGCCGCCAAACCGTCGACGTTGGTCACATCGCACTTGAGCTGGCGGCGGCTGTTCTCGCCGAGGGCTATTTGAGATCTCAGGGCATGTCGGTTCATGGGGCTGCTTCACCCGATCCTGACCACAGGTCGAACACCACGGGGGGCAAGTCATCAAGGACTTTCTGGGCGGCAGGGCAATTTGGAACGAAGGGACGCAGCAGACGATCCCATTCGATGTGCGCCAGCTCAAGTAGTTCGGGCGCAAAGAATGCATCGGGGCTGCTGAATGACACGTTGCGATGGCGGCACTTCTCTAGCACCAGCGCCGGCAGGCTGCCTGGCTCCAGTTCGCTCCTGCGTAGGATCTGCCAGAGGTCGTAGTAATCACGGCATACCCGCGACGCGCCCCACCCCCGGTTCTGCAGACGCGCCCGGCTTTGCAGCAGCGCGCGTAGTTTCTCGGCCACGATCTCCTCCAGTGGGTAACACCACAGCGCGACCGCCAACTCTTCTGGATAGCTGTGCAAGAGTGGCCGGGTGGCCGGCGGCAAGCAAACCAACTCGTCTCGGGTGACTTCGATCTTGAGCCGGCATAAGGCCTGGCGTTGGGTTGGAAAGCGAACCCGCACCGTAAATGCATCTTGACTGCCTGGATGCGGCTCACGCAGGGTCAGGCGTTCTACAAATGCCTCGAAGGGACCGCGTTGCAGCAACAACTGCTCCATCTGGCGCACAGCATGTCGCACAGCGTTGTCTACATCCGATAAGGAACGATCGGGCCGCAGCGAAAAATCCAGGTCTTCAGAGAAGCGGTAGTCGGCAAAGTAGCCCTTGCGCAGGGCGGTGCCGCCCTTGAGAATCAAACTGTCACACAGGGCGGGTGTTGCGATGATGCCAGCCAACAGGTAGCTCAGCGCGTAATCCTTTTCCAGCACCCAATAGGGCACGTCGCCGGAACGACGCGCAAGCTGGCGCAATAACTGGTCAACGGTTGCCATGTTTGCTGCCCCCCGCGAGATTGGCACGGATGCTCCAACGATTGTCCGTCTCTCCGCGGGACGGACCGGCCGGATCGAGCGGAACATAGCCGGCTATCGGATATTCCGCCAGCGGCTGCAACAGGCCAGCGGGAGCGCCGAAGCGTTCCAGCCAATAGCCCAGGCGCTTGATGGTGGCTGCAACGCTGTAGCGAAGTGCGTAGCTCACCAGCCTGTCGCCATCCACTGCCGGCCAGTTGGCCTCCAGGAGCTCGATGCTGGCCCCCATGCCGCCGAACACGTGGGGATGGGCTATCACGTCCAACAGGGTGCGTTCGCGGTCGGTCAGGGCGACCCGCTGCCATTGGGTCAGCCACTCGTGCTGCAGGCCGAAGTAGTGGGCCGGCTGGACGGTGATGAACTCGAACTCCAGGTCCAGCGCCCGCCAGACTGCGCGCCCGCGCGGGCGATAAGCGGATCCGTTGCGCATCTCTGGCGTGACTACTGCCCGCGGGGTGGACGCCTGGATCATGATCGGGATCTGCGTGGTCATGCCGTGAAAGGCGAGCGCAGACCAATGGCTGATGGCGCAGGGCTGCACCAGGGCGGCGGCCAGGGCGAAGGGGTGAATCTCTGTGCTGAGCAGCGGCGACTGAACGACGTAGACGCCCCGCTTGAGACGCGCCAACCACAGCCCCTGCGCCAGTTGGGCCAGCAGCCCGTTGACCGCCGGCCGCGCCAGCCCCAGCGCGGCGCCTGCTCCGATGGCATCTTCGGTGGTGAAGATGGGGCCGGTCTCGGCCACCAACTGCTCCAGCAGCGCCACACCCTGGGCGCGGCCGTACTGCGCCGGCGGAGTTGGATCAGGTCGATTGCCCATGACAAGGGATTATACTGCGTTAATAAAGAAATCATAAATTAACGCAGTGCAAAACACAACGAAGACCACCTTAATCAATCCGAATAGATCACGCCGACCTCAGAGTTGGCGAGGGCCGCCAGGCTATCGACGTTGGTGACATCGCGCTTGAGCTGGCGGCTGTCCTCACCGAGGGTGACTTGTGATTGGAGGTCGTTCAGATTCATGGCGCTGCCTCGCTCGCTGGCTGCGCTGGCCCCAGCGGAAATCGCCTCTTCAACCGTGTAGATGGGTTCGGTTTTGGCCATGAGACGATCCGGTAGTGCCAGACCCTGTGCGGCGCCAGCGATGGTTGATCATATCGATCGCTCATAGGGAGAAATCAACCTGCGTTAACAGAGAAATAGTCAATTTGCGCAGTAAATAACGCGTCAACAACTGTTTCACTGTGGGGAAGACTTCCGAAGTCTTATGAACTGTGAGCCCGTTTTGAACAAACCTGCGCAGACTTCGGAAGTCTCGACCCCGGATTATTGAGATGACACGAAGGATTCGAGTTGCGAGAGGGTGATGCGCTGCTGCATGGAAGCTATCCCACCGGTGACGGCGCTAACAGGCTGGTGAGCAGTGACAACCGGCGGCGCCGCGCATTGTATCATTGAGCGGCAGCGCAGTCAACGTCACTGCTCAGTCATGTTTCGTCCTGGTCACCAGGGGATGCTTCGCTGGCCTTTCGCCGTAGTGCGAGTCGCGTGTATGACCCGCTCAGCATGACAGGCGCCGCCTCGTCTACTTGCCTACTTGCCTACTTGCCTACTTGCCCACTAATCTACTTGTCTACTTGTCTACTCGCCTACCAATCTGCCTCTCAATCCATCTGCTGCCCGCCGGTCACGTTCACCGCCTGGCCGGTCATATAGCTGGCCTGGTCCGAGGCCAGAAAGACCAGCACGTTGGTCACATCGTCGTAGGTGCAGCCGCGCTTCATGGGCACCTGGTCGATGTAGCGCTGGCGCACCTCGGCCTCGCTGATGCCCCACTTCTTGGCGTATTGGGCATAGAGCGAATTGACCCACAGCGGGGAGTCCAGCAGGTTGCCGGGGCAGATGGCGTTGCAGCGCACGCCATATTCGGCCAGCTCCAGCGCGATGCTCTGGGTCAGGCCGATGCCGCCGAACTTGCTGGCCGCATAGGCTGAGTTCTTGAAGCTGCCTTTCTTGCCCGACTTGGAGTTGATCTGCACGATCACGCCGCTGCGCTGGGCCTTCATCACCTGCGCGGCGTGCTTGGCCAGCAGGAAATAGCCGGTCAGATTGACGTCGATCACGGCGCGCCACTTCTCCAGCGGGAACTCGTCCACCGCCTCGGCGATCAGGATGCCCGCGTTGGAGACGGCGATGTCCAGCCGGCCGAACTCGGCCACTGTGCGCTGCACAGCCGCGGCCACGTCGGCCTCGTCAGCGATGTTGACCCTGACTGCCAGGCTGCGCCGGTCGGTCTGGGCGGCGATATCGGCCGCCACCTGCTGCGCGCCGTCGCTGTTCAGATCGGCCACCACCACATGCGCGCCCTCAGCCGCCAGACGCAGGCAGATCGCCGCGCCCAGCCCCTGCGCACCGCCGGTGACCAGAGCGATTTTGTTTTCCAGTGTTCTTGGCATGGGAATTCATTCCTGGGGTTGGTAGGTTGGTAGATTGGTAGATTGGTAGATTGGTAGGTGGGTAGGTTGGTAGATTGGTAGGTGGGTAGGTTGGTAGATTGGTAGATTGGTGGGTTGGTGAATTGGTAGGTGGGTAGGTGGGCAGGTGGGCAGGTGAGTAGAGCAGTAGAAGATCAAACGCGACCTGGCACGCACACCACCAATTTACCAATCTACCAATCTACCAATCTACCAACTCACCCTTCACGGCAGCATAATCCGCAAGAACTCCGCCTCCGCCTCCACCGTCCACTCGCGGCCATCCTTGAGCAGGGCGTAGACGCTGGGCAGGGTGTCGGCCAGCTCGGGCAGGGAGGTCAGCGGCAGTTCCTTGATGTGGGGGAAGATGACCACCTTGCCGGGAAAGACCGTGTCGCGCACGGCCACCAGGCCATCCTTGGCCGCGCTCAGCGAGCCGACCGCGGCCAGCGAGCGGTTGGGCGACAGCTCGCCGCTCTCGGCCTGATGCAGCATCAGCCGCAGATCGTCGATGGTCGAGGCCGAATGGCCGATGACGCGCACATCCTTCAGCATCACATCGCTCAGATCGAGCTGGGCCGTGACGCCCCTGGCCACGCCCGCGAAGACGTTCATCACCCCGCGCGGGGCCAGCCACCCGGCCGCGTCGGCGATCACCGCCGGCACCGGCGCCAGGACGATGATATCGTCGAAGCCGGCCTCCCGGAAGCGGGCCATGCCGGCCGCATACGCCTCTTTGTCCATGGGATTGAGGCAGACGAACTCGATCCCCTTGGCCGCGGCCTCGGCCGCATAGGACTCGCGCAGATCGTTCAGGCGCAGATCGCTGACATCGCTGCACACCATCACGGCTGGCGCGCCGGCCACCTCGATGGCCCGCTGCACGTGCATCCGGCCCATCGGCCCGCCCGCGCCGACGAACAGCGCCCGGCCGCCTGGCTTCAGCGCCGAGCGCACCGGCGTGTCGGCGTAGGCGCGCGCCACGTCGCGGCTCTGCGTGCCCACGTAGACCCAGCGGTTGTAATGCACCCGGCCGACGTCCACGTTGACCTTGCGGCTGAGCGGCTCCTGCCCCAGCAGCGCCACCACGCCGAAATCGGCCAGGTGCGGGCTGACCAGCTCGACCAACTCGGGGTTGGGGTGCAGCAACACGATGTCGTCCACCGGCGTGGCTGGCGAGTGGGCCAGGTCGTCCACCTCGAGCACCTCGATCCCCAGCGCGGCCGCCCGCTCCCGCAGCCAGGCATCGAAGGCCGCGGGCAGATGGCTCAGCAGCAGCCGCGCCGGATGGCTGCGCTGGTCCAGGCCGGCGCTGATGGTAAAGGACTGACAGTCCTCAGAAGGACTGTCAGTCCTGGCGCCGATGATCCACGCGGTTCCGCCCGGCTTGAGCGCCGTCCGGTAGCTCAGCCCATAGGCCGCGGTGACGCAGGCCCACGGCTCGGTCAGCGCGCTTTCCACGTAGCCGGTGCTGGGCTGCACCGGGATCAGATAGTTGCCGCCGTCGCCGTTCAACACCCGCTGATCGATGACGTTGTAGAGCGACAGCCCGC
The DNA here is from genome assembly GCA_021463315.1 of Caldilineales bacterium. Lineage (GTDB taxonomy): Bacteria > Chloroflexota > Anaerolineae > JAAEKA01 > JAAEKA01 > JAAEKA01. The sequence continues at coordinate 10,790 of JAJTXO010000023.1, forward strand.
CCTGGATCTCGTAGCCATAGGCATAGCCCACGCCATCCACGAAGACATCGGCCTGGATGGTGAAGCGATCGCCCACCTGGTATCGATCGGCCAGGTTTTCGCCCACGCCCACCACGGTCATGGCGATCTCGTGGCCCAGGGTGGCCGGGTTGGCGCTCAGATCGCGGTAGATGCGCGGGTGCTGCTCGCCCAGGCTGATGATCTTGATGTCGGAGAAGCAGAGTCCGCAGGCGTCGTGGCGCACCAGCAGCTCGTCGGGGCCATAGCTGGGCATGGCCGCGTCGATGGGTTGGCTCGCCAGCCCCAGGTTGTCGAAACCTGCGCCGTAGAGCGGCCACAGGAGATTGCGCTGCGGCAAGGCCGCGTCGCCGCGGCGAAAGTCCATTAGTTTGTCAGTCATGGTCGTGTCCTTATAGCCGCGGATCAGCAGATGACGCGGATCGGAAGTCCGGAGCTCTGATCCGCGCCTTCTGCTAATCCGCGGTTCTCATCTGCGCCAACACATCATCTGGCGTCATGGCAGGATCCATCTGGCGCAACAGGGCCAGCCCGGCCACGCCGGGCGGCGTGGCATAGCCGATGCGGGTGAAAAAATCGTTGCGCTGGCGGCGGGTGGGCAGATGCGCCCGCGCCCACGCCGATTGATAGCCCAGACCCAGACCGCGCTGCATGGCCGTGTGGCCGTAGATGAAGTGCGCGCCGTCCAGGAAGGCCTGGCGCACGGGGGCCAGCTCCGGCGCGTCGAAATCGTCCATCAGCTTGTTGCCGGGGCTGTTCATCTCGGTGCCCACGTTGAGCGGCAGATCCAGCGCGTCGGCCAGCCGCACCACGGCGTAGAGCTGCTGCACCTTGCGCCGCCGCTCGTCGGGATCGGCTAGGTTCCAGTTGCGGTCGGGGATGATGTTCAGCGCCACCACGCCCTGATCGATCAGCAGGCCCAGAAGTTCCTCCATGGCCTGCTCGCCGGCCGAGGCGCCATCCAGCCAGGCCGCGCAGGGCAGCGCGCCACAGGCGATGATCAGGCGGTGAAACTCCTCGACGCGCGGGAAGGCGTCGTGGCTGGGCTGGACATAGCCTACACCGCCGCGCTTCATCAGCTTCGTGCGCATCGTGTTCTGGAACTTGGCGGGGTCGGCCAGCAGCGCCGTCACCTGGGCCGCATCCAGCCCCAGCTTGCCGGCCCAAAAGGCCGCCACGGCCGCCAGGTTCCCCTGAGTTCCCCCGAAGTTCTGCTCCGCCGCGCGCCCGTAGGCCAGCACCAGGTGACGCTCGGTGGCGTTGCCGGCCGGCGTCAGCGGCAGCACGTCCCGGTCGTAGTCCACCGTCACCGGGTCCAGATAGGCGTTGACCCGGCGCACGATCTCCAGGTTGCGCTGCACAGCCCGCGCCCGCATGTCGGCCAGAATGCCGGCGGCCTCGGCTGGAACCTGCCCGCTGGCGAAGCCGATGCCCATGTGGTAATAGATGCCCGGCTCGCCCGGCGAGTTGATCTCGCGCGTGGCGAATTCGGGGATGAAGACCCGCGTCTCGATGCCCGCGCTGGCCCGCACCTCGACCAGCTCGCAGGCGTTCAGGAACTCATCCACCGCGTCCAGCACGTCGAAATCGACGCTGCCCATCAGCCGGTAGCCGTTCTTGCGGGCCAGCCAGGCCAGCGCGCTGGGCGAATAGCCGTAGGCATTGAAGGAGAAGAAGGTGTGGCAGTGCATGTTGGCCACGTCAGCTTCAGGCGTCAGGGCCACCTCGCCCCGCCGCGCCGCCTCGACCAACGCCTCCAGCGCCGTCGCCCGCACGGTCGGATCAAAGTCGTTCAATTGGGCTTCCAACATTTCTATCCTCTCCCTACCAACACCTGCGTCTCGTAGGCCCGGATCTCGTCCAGGCAGGCCAGGCCCACGGGGACGCCCTGCTGCAGGCAGTGGTAGTCCCAGACCGCGCCGAAGGGCATCCCTTTGAGCTCCTCCAGCAGCGCCAGGCGGGCGGTGTAGTCGCCGCTCTGCTCCAGGGCGCGCAGATGCTCGATGGGCTCCAGCAGCGCCGCCAACAGGGCGCGCAGCGCGTTGCGGGCGCCGATGGCCCAGGCCGCCACCCGGTTGATGCTGGCGTCGAAATAGTCCAGGCCGATGTGGGTGCGGCCCAGATAGTCGCCCCTGGCCAGCTCCTGCATAATGGCCTGCAGCTCGTCGCTCCAGGTCACCACGTGGTCGCTGTCCCAGCGCACGCCGCGGCTAACGTGCAGCAGCAGCTCAGGCACATAGGCCATCACCGCCGAGATCTTGTCGGCGATGGATTCGGTGGGGTGGAAGTGGCCGCTGTCCAGCGTCAGCAGCACCCCGCGGGTGATGGCATAGCCCAGATAGAACTCGTGCGAGCCGACCACGTAGGCCTCGGAGCCGATGCCGAACAGCTTGCTCTCCACCGCGTCCCGCTGGTAGGCCGGGTCGATCTGGTCCGCGAAGATCGCGTCCAGCGACTGAGCCAGCAGCTCGCGCGGCCGCCGGCGATCCACCGGCGTATCTTTGAAGCCATCGGGGATCCAGACGTTGGTGACGCAGGGACTGCCCAGCGCGCGGCCGAAGCTCTCGCCGATGCGACGGCTGGCGATGCAGTGATCGATCCAGAAGCGGCGCACGGTCGGGTCATAGCTGGCCAGGGTGAAGCCGCTGGCCGCCATGGGATGGCTGAAGCAGGTGGGGTTGAAATCCAGACCATGATCGTTGGCCCTGGCCCAGTCCACCCAGCCGGCGAAGTGCTCCGGCTGCAGGTCGGTGCGCTCCACCTGCCGGCCGCCGGTCTCGGCATAGATCGCGTGCAGGGCGAGGCGATGCCGGCCAGGAAGCAGGCGGTAGACCTGGTCCAGATCCTGGCGCAGCTCGTCGGCGTTGCGGGCCTTGCCGAGGTAGTTGCCGGTGACCGCCAGGCCGCCGCCCAGCTCGCCGCTGGCGCTCTCGAAGCCGCCCACGTCGTCGCCCTGCCAGCAGTGCAGGCTGAGCGCGTGGCCGGCCAGCCGCTGCATGGCCAGCTCGGTGTCCACGCCCAGCGCGGCGTAGCGCTCACGGGCCAGCGCGTAGGCGTCGTTGATCTGTCGTTGAGAGGGAATAGTTGACTTGCTCATAGGGGTTCCATGACCTGCAAGAAGCGGGCGTAGGCCTCGTCCCAGCCGCTGCGCTGGCCCGGTTCGAAGGTAAGCACCTCGCCGGAGTTGCGCACCACCGCGCGCGCCTCCCACAGCGAGCCGATATGGCCCAGCGCAACCGCCTGCAGCAGGCAATTGCCCATGGCCGTGGCCTCGATCGGCCCGGTCAGCACCGGCCGGTTGGCCGCGTCGGCGGTGAACTGGGAGAGCAGACGGTTCTGGGTGCCGCCGCCGACGATGTGGATCGGCGCGAGGGAATGGCCCAGCATCTCCTCCAGCTTCTCCAGCGTGTAGCGGTATTTCAGCGCGATGCTCTCCAGCGCGCTGCGCACGATCTCGCCGTGGGTCTGGGGCACGGTCTGCCCGGTGCGGGCCGCGTAGGCCCGGATGCGCGCCGGCATGTCGCCCGGCTTGAGAAAATCGTCGTCGTCGGGGTCCAGCAGACAGGTGAAAGGCCGAGCTGCGCCAGCCATCTGGGTGAGCTGGGTGTAGCTCATCTCTTCGCCGTGGGCAGCCCACCAGCGCCGGCATTCCTGCACCAGCCACAGCCCCATGATGTTCTTGCAGAAGCGGAATGTGCCGCCCGCGCCCCCCTCGTTGGTGAAATTATGGCGCAGGCTGTCCGCGGTGATGATCGGCTCCGCCGTCTCCGCACCCACAATCGACCAGGTGCCGGAGCTGATCCAGGCAAAGCCGGGCCGCTCGGCGGGCACGGCCACCACGGCCGAGCCGGTGTCGTGACAGGCCGGCGCCAATACCTGCAGGCCCTGCGCGCCCGTTTCCTGGGCGATGGTGGACAACAGGGGGCCGCGCACCGTGCCGGGCGGCAGGATCTGCGGAAAGATGGCCGTGGGAATATCCAGCGCGCGCAGCAGCGGCCAGGCCCAATCCTCGCGCCGGGGATCGTAGCACTGCGTGGTGGTGGCGTGGCTGAACTCGCAGGCTTTGACGCCGGTCAGCCAGAAATTGAACAGATCGGGGATGGTCAGGAAGGTTTCGGCCATGGCCAGCGCCGGCGACTGCTGCGCCACCATGGCGTACAACTGATAGAGCGTGTTGAGCTGCATGAACTGGATGCCGGTCTGCGCGAAGATCTCTTCCCGGGACACCCGCCGCCACACCGCCTCCATCATGCCATCGGTGCGGTCATCGCGGTAGTGATAGGGATTGCCGATCAGCGCGTTCTGCCGGTCCAGCAGGGCGAAATCCACCCCCCAGGTGTCGATGCCGATGCCGGCCAGCGGCTGGCCCTGCTGGCGCGCGGCCATGGCCAGGCTGGTCTTGATCTCCGTCCACAGGCGCAGCACGTCCCAGTGCAGGCCATCGGGCAGCCGCACCGGGCCGTTGGCGAAGCGGTGAATGTCGGTCAGCGCCAGCCGCTGGCCGTCGAACTGGCCCAGGATCGCGCGGCCGCTTTCGGCGCCGAAGTCGAGCGCAAGGGTGTTGAGCGTGGAAGCCATGGTGACATCCTTGATACTCTGGGCACAGGCCCGCCGTGGCTGGCCTGTTGCACCAGCCCCCGGCGGAGCGTTCCGCCGGGGGCTGGCTGACGCAGCTTACCAGTTGAAGTTGTCGATGTTCTCGGCGTTGTAGATGAAGGGGGGACCCAGCAGGACGTTGCGACCCAGCGCGTCGTCTTCCTCGATCACATATTCACCCAGCCGGCCGGCAGTGAAGGTGTCGCCCACCGCGCCGGTGATCTGGTCGGTGGCCAGCGCGTTGAGGATGTGAATGGCCAGATAGCCCAGATCGGCCGGGTTCCACAGCGCAAACTGCGGCGAGGCGCCGTTCTTGACGTACTCGCGCATCTGGTTGGGGGTGCCCAGGCCGGTGACGAAGACCTTGCCGATCAGATTCTCATCGGTGACCGCGCGCGCCGCGGCGGCGATGCCCACGGTGGTGGGGGCAATGATCACCTTCAGGTCCGGGTACTTCTTGAACAGCGCCTGGGCCTCGTTGTAGCTCTTGGTGTCGTCGTCGTCGCCATAGACCACGTCGACCAGCTTCAGATTGGCGTATTCAGGCTGGGTCAGCACTTCCTTCATCACCTCGATCCAGGCGTTCTGGTTCGGGGCGGTGGAGGTGGCGCTGAGGACCGCGATCTCGCCGCCGTCCGGCCCGGCCAGATCGCTGGCCATCTGGATCTGGATCGCGCCGATGTCGTGCAGCACAGCCTGGTTGATGTGCAGCACCCGGCCATCCTTGCCGATGGCCGAGTCCCAGGAGACCACCGGGATGCCGGCGTCCATGGCTTCCTTGCCGGTGGGCACCAGGGCGTCCTCGTCGTTGGCGGCTACGGCCAAGCCGTTGACCTTCTGCGCGATCAGCGAGTTGATCAACTGGATCTGCTGGGTGGCGTCGGCTGCGGCCGAGCCCTGGTAGAGCACCGTCACGCCCAGCTCGCCGGCCGCTTCCTGCGCGCCAACATTGGCCGTGTCGAAGTAGGGATTGCCCAGGTTCTTGGGCACCAGCACGAAGGTCAGGTCCGCGGGGGCCGGCGCCTCGGCCGGCGCTTCCGCGGGTGGAGCCTCGGCCGCGGGCGCCTCGGCGGGCGGTGCGGCGGGGGCAGGCGCAGCAGTAGGCGCTGCACAAGCGCTCAGCGCCATGCTGAGCACGATGATCGAAGCAAGAACCAGATAGAGAGAACGGCGTTTCATAGTTGCCTCCTGAGGGGAATGGTGATCGGTGAACGGTGATCGGTGATCGGTGAACGATGAACGGTGAACGATGAACGATGAACGGTGAACGATGAACGGTGAGCGATGAACGATGAGCGGTGATCGGTGACTTCTGACTTCTGACTTCTGACTTCTGACCTCTGACCTCTGACCTCTGACTTCTGACTTCTGACTTCTGACTTCTGACTTCTGACCTCCGGTCGGATTACCGATTACCGATAACCGCTCCCCGTCCCCCGTCACCCCGCGCCCAACACC
>JAJTXO010000230.1 GCA_021463315.1 Caldilineales bacterium
CAGGAACGATCGCCAGGCGTCTCGCCGGGTTGGGGGCGCGAGTTGCACAGGAACGATCGCCAGGCGTCTCGCCGGGTTGGGGGCGCGAGTTGCACAGGAACGATCGCCAGGCGTCCCGCCGGGTTGGGGGCGCGAGTCGGGCTGAATGCGAGTCGTCCGCCAGAGCCGGGCGAAACGCCCTGATGATCGTCGGTGATGTGATGATCGGAGATGATACTGCGGTTGCGCTGTTTGACAGCCGGGGCGAGTCGTGGTATCCTGGCAAAGGTCAGACGATTGCCGTCTGCCTTTTCTACTTCAAATCTGCCTGAGCGGCTGGGCTGCACTGCCAGCACAGGGCCAGGCAGGAGCAGCAGCGACGAAGGACAGCGATTGCCATGTTGGTGGAACGACGCCGTTCCGTGGCCAGCCAGGCCACATCGATCCTTGCCGAGCGCATCAGGACGCAACTCTATGCGCCGGGGAGCCGTTTGCCCTCGGAAAGCGAGCTGGCCGCGGAGCTGGGGGTGAGCCGGGCCTCCATTCGCAGCGCGCTGGGGCGGCTGGCAGCCGAGGGGATGGTGCTGCGCAAGCAAGGGGACGGCACCTACGTCAACGCCCGCCTGCAACATATCCCCACCACCTTGAGCGGACTTTGGGACTTTCTGGGGCTGATCGAGCGCAGCGGCCGCGCGCCCGCCATTCAGGTGCTGGCGCAGACCGTGCGCGCGGCCAGCGAGCACGAGCTGGAGGCGCTGGCGCTGGAGGAAGATGAGCCGGTGTTTCATCTGCGCCGGGTCTTCCTGGCCGACGACACGCCAGCCATCGTGGCCGACAATGCGATTCCGCTGGCGCTGTTGCAGCAACCCCCGGAGCTGTGCGATGGCCAGCTTCCCATCAACGAGTTCATCGCCCGCTACTGCCAAACCCAAATCGCCTACGGCATCTTCGACATCGACGCCCTGCTGCCCGACGGCCCGACCCAGGCGCTGCTGCGGCTGGAGGATCAAAGTCCGCTGCTGCGTCTGCGCCAGGTCTTCTACGACCGGCAAAACGAGCCGCTGCTGTGCGGCAGCAGCAGCTACAACGAAAAGCTTCTCGGCCTGCGTCTGGTGCAGAGCTGGTCGTGAGGCGCTGTTCAGTTGACGAGGTAACATCATGCAAAACACAATCGATCTACTCAACCAAAAGGTAGCAGCCGCCAGCGACGACATCGTGGCCTTCCTGCGCGAGATCGTCGCCATCCCCAGCATGGACAGCGACATCGAGGCGGTCGGTCAGCGCATCGGCCAGGAGATGCGCAAGCTGGGCTTCGACGAGGTCTACTCGGACCGCTACGGCAGCATCGTGGGCCGCATCGGCAGCGGGCCGACCGTCCTGCTCTACGACAGCCACATCGACACGGTGGGCATCGGCGATCGGGCGCAGTGGCCGTGGGACCCCTTCCAGGGCAAGATCGAGGAGGGCATCTTCTACGCCCGCGGCGCGCTGGACGAGAAGGGCAGCACGCCGGGTATGATCTATGGCATGGCCATGGCCCGCGACCTGGGGCTGCTGGAGGGCTACACCCTCTACTACCTGGGCAACATCGAGGAGTGGTGCGACGGCGTGGGCTGCGCGGCGTTCGTCGGCTGGGAGGGCGTCCGCCCCGACTTCGTGGTCATAGGCGAGCCGACCAAGATGCAGGTCTACCGCGGCCACAAGGGCCGCCTGGAGCTAGAGGTGGTGTGCAAGGGCAAGAGCGCGCACGCGGCCAGCAACTTCATGGGCGACAACGCGATCTACAAGATGCTGCCGGTGATCGATGCCATCGACAAGCGGGATGCGACGCTGCGCAGCCACGAGTTCCTGGGCCAGGGTCGCATCACCGTGACCCGTATCAGCAGCGTCAGCCCCAGCGACAACGCGGTGCCCGACGAGTGCCGCATCTTCATCGACCGGCGCGTCACCTTCGGCGACACGGTGGAGAGCGTGATCGCGGAGATCGAGGCGCTGATCCCGCCCCACCAGCGCGCCGATTTCCGCATCGAGCAGTTGGTCTGGGAGGAGCCCAGCCACACCGGCGCGGTCTATCGCTATGAAAAATACTTCCCGGCCTGGGCGCTGGATGCGGACGATCCCTTCGTGCAGGCTGGCCAGGCCACGGTGGAGGCGCTGTGGGGCCGCCGCGCGCCGGCCGGCAAATGGGATTTCTCCACCAACGGCAACTACTGGCGCGGCAAGGCCGGCATTCCCAGCATCGGCTTCGGCCCCGGCGACGAGATCTACGCCCACGCGGTCAACGAGCACGTGTCCCTGGCCGACGTGGTCGAAGCCACCAAGTTCTACGCGCTGCTGCCCGCGGCGTTGGGGCGTGGGGGCTAGGGACTGGGGACTGGGATGCCTGGTTGAGGCTACCTGACCCTTCAGCCCAGATTGAGACAATGAGAGGATGCGCAAATGAGCAACAGCTATCGCGATCTGCGGGTGTGGGAACAGGCGGTCGATTTCGCGGTCCGCCTGTATCATGTCACCGGCAGCTTTCCGGATTCGGAGAGGTACGGCCTCACCAGCCAGATGCGACGGGCTGCTGTTTCCATCCCTTCCAACATCGCCGAAGGCCATGAACGTTCTCGCCCAGAGTATGCGAACTTCCTGCGAATCGCCCGTGGATCGTTGGCCGAGCTTGAGACCCAGCTCGAAATCGCCGGCCGGCTCAACTACCTTACCACCGAACAACACCAGCTATTGGCCGAAACGTTGACCTCCATCGGTAGACAGCTCACAGCTCTCTACCACAGAATCAAACCCGAAAACCAAACCAAATGACCAGGGCCGGACCGGTGGGCGAGCTACCCAGTCCCCAGCCCCCAGTCCCCAGCCCCCTTCAGGAGAAACCATGCAAACACATCTACGCGGCCGTGATATGATCACGACCCAGGAATGGACCAAGGACGAAATCGACACCGTGATCGATGTCGCGCTGCAGCTCAAGCGCCAGCGCGCGATGGGCATCCCCCACGCCTCGCTGCGCGATAAGGTGCTGGCGATGCTCTTCTTCTTCAGCAGCACCCGCACCCGCTCCAGCTTCGAGGCCGGCATCGCTCAACTGGGCGGCCACGGCGCGTTCATCGACTCCGACACCACCCAGATCAGTCACGGCGACACGGCCAAGGAGATCGGCGAGATCTACGGCCGCTACTACGACGGCATCGCGATCCGCCAGTGCGACTGGGGCGTGGGCAACCGGTACATCCGCGAGGTGGCGGCTGCCAGCCGCGTGCCGGTGCTGAACATGCAGTGCGACGTGTACCACCCCTTCCAGATCCTGGCCGACCTGATGACCATCATCGAGAAGAAGGGCGATCCGCGCGGCAAGACCATCGCGGTCAGCTATGCCTATGCCAAGAGCTATCAGAAGCCGCTCAGCGTGCCGCAGTCGCTGATCCTGCTGATGACCCGCTACGGCATGAACGTGCGGCTGGTGCATCCGCCGGAGTTCAAGCTGATGCCGGACATCGTGCAGCAGGCGGCCGACAACGCCCGCTACGCCGGCGGCAGCTTCGAGATCATGCACGACATGGACGAAGGATTCAAGGGCGCGGACGTGCTCTATCCCAAGAGCTGGGGCTGCTGGGTGACCACCGAGGATCAGGCGGAGAGCGTCGAGATCGGCAAGAAATACACCGACTGGATCACCGACGAGCGGCGTATGAGCCTGGCCCAGCGCGACGCGATCTACATGCACTGCCTGCCAGCCGACCGCAACATCGAGGTCACCGACGGCGTGATCGACGGCCCGCAGAGCGTGGTCTACGACGAAGCCGAGAACCGCCTGCACGTGCAGAAGGCGGTGATGGCGTTGACGATGTAGGCTGGTAGATTGGTAGGTTGGTAGATTGGTAGATTGGTAGATTGGTAGGTTGGTAGATTGGTAGATTGGTTGAGTGGTTGGTGTGGTAGGTTGAGTGAGGTTGAAGATGGCTGGCGGTCAACAACGTGGTTTTGAGGATTTGGAGTGCTATCAATTGGCGCTGCAGGTGATGCAGGAGGCTTATCGTGTCATCGGAAGATTGCCGCCTCAGGAGAAGTACAACCTCGATTCCCAGATCCGCAGATGCTCGGTCAGCGGCGTGCAAAACATCGCTGAGGGCTATGGCCGCTACCACTACTTGGACAGCATCCGTTTCTTCTACATCGCGCGCGGCTCTCTGGCTGAAACATTGAGCGCCTTCATCGTCTGCGATACACTCGGCTATACGGCGAACGAGCTGCCTCGGCAGCGCGAGCTGTGCCATCAAGCGATCCGTTCGCTGAGCGGCTACATCCGGTACGTTCGCACCCAAAGACAAGGCCACCAGGAATACGGCGACCAGGTTCTACGTGAATCTGGGCCAGCATACGACGCACCTGACGATCCAATCGACGACCTGACCCCAGGCGACGAGATCAACCCTCCGCAGTGACGTCACCAATCCACCACCCTACCACATCCACCCCTCCACCAATCTACCAATCTACCAATCTACCCTCTCTCAGGAGATTCCGCATGACAAACACCCCCCCACAAACTGCCGTCATCGCCATCGGCGGCAATGCTCTGATCACCGATAAGCAGCACCAGGACGTGGCGTCCCAGGTGAGCGCGATCGAGGAGACGTGCAGGCATATCGCCGACATGATCCAGCGCGGCTGGAACGTGATCGTGACCCACGGCAACGGCCCGCAGGTGGGCTTCATCCTGCGTCGCAATGAGCTGGCCGCGGGCGAGGTGCATCAGACGCCGTTGGATGTGATCGGCGCGGACACGCAGGGCGCCATCGGCTATATGATCTCGCGCGCCCTGGACAACGAGTTCACGCAGCGTGGCGTCCAGCGCCCTGTGGCGGCCGTGGTTACCCAGGTCGTCGTAGACCGCAACGATGCCGGCTTCACCCATCCCACCAAGGGCATCGGCGGCTTCACCAGCGAGGAGAAGGCCCGGCTCTTCGAAAAGGAGGGCTGGATGGTCCAGGAGGACGCCGGCCGTGGCTGGCGGAGGATGATCGCCTCGCCGCAGCCGCTGCGTATCGTCGAGTTGGACGCCATCCGGACCCTGATCGACGCCGGCTTTATCGTGGTCGGCGTGGGCGGCGGCGGCATCCCGGTGATCGAGGACGAACAGGGCCTGCTGAAGGGCGTCTTTGCGGTGATCGACAAGGACCGCGCCAGCGCGCTGCTGGCCGCCGATCTGAAGGCCGATCTACTGCTGATCTCCACCGCGGTCGAGAAGGTGGCCATCAACTTCAACAAGCCCAACCAGCAGTGGCTGGACCGGCTGACCCTCAGCCAGGCCAGGCAGTATTACGCCGAGGGCCACTTTCTTTCCGGCAGCATGGGCCCCAAGATCGAGGCCATCATCGCCTTCCTGGAGGGCAACCCCCACGGCCAGGCCCTGATCACCGACCCGCCGCACATGGTAGATGCGCTGGAAGGAAAGACGGGGACGTGGATTGTGGCGGAGTAGGTTGGTAGGTTGGTAGGTTGGTAGATTGGTAGATTGGTAGGTTGGTAGATTGGTGAGTTGGTTGTGCATGACCCGCACCACTCTGCCAGTTCACCACTCTACCAACTTAATAACTGTTCGCAATCCACCTGGCGGGTTGGCTCGGTCGGAGACCGGCCAAAGCGCGAGGCGGGTTAGCTCGGTCGGAGACCGGCCAAAGCGCGAGGCGGATTGGCTCGGTCGGAGACCGGCCAAAGCGCGAAGTTACTTACGGACAAGCAATTACCACTCTACCAATTCACCACTCTACCCCTCTACCAATCTACCAATCTACCAAATCTACCGAGACCAGACCATGAACCACATCATCTCCCTCCGCTGTCTGATCTGCGGCAAGGAATACCAGCCTGGCGAGGTCGAGTATGTCTGCCCGGACCACGGCCAGGAGGGCATTCTGGATGTGCAGTACGACTATGGGCTGATCAGCCTGCGCTTTAGCCCGGCTACGCTGGCGGCCAACCAGGATTATTCGATCTGGCGCTACAGGCCGCTGCTGCCTGTCGAGCCGGACTCGCCTGCGCCGCCGCTGGCAGTCGGCTGGACGCCGCTGTATGCCGCGCCGCGCCTGGCTGCGTCGCTGGGGCTGCGCCATCTGTGGGTCAAGGATGAAAGCCGGCAGCCCACGGCCTCCTTCAAGGACCGGGCCAGCGCGATCGCCGTGGTCAAGGCGCAGGAGCAGGGCGCCGAGATCATCACCACGGCCAGCACCGGCAACGCCGCGGCCGCGTTGAGCGGCCTGTGCGCCAGCGTGCAGCAGCCCAACGTGATCTTTGTGCCCGCAAGCGCGCCGCCGGCCAAGATCGCCCAGTTGCTGGCCTTCGGTTCCACGGTGCTGCTGGTTAACGGTACGTATGACGACGCGTTCGATCTGTGTATGCAGGCCGCCGAGGCCTATGGCTGGTACAATCGCAACACCGGCTTCAACCCGTACATGAGCGAGGGGAAGAAGACGGTGAGCTATGAGATTTGGGAGCAGATGGCCCTCACCCCCGGCCCCTCTCCCGTGGGGAGAGGGGAGATGGCCCTCACCCCCGGCCCCTCTCCCG
>JAJTXO010000231.1 GCA_021463315.1 Caldilineales bacterium
CGCGGATCGGAGAACCGCGGATTAGACATCCATGCGCCGGGCGCACAACCATTGATGAAAACGAGCGGGCTCGGTCGGAGACCGGCCCGAGCGGCTATTTTCAAGTCAGCAGAAGACGCGGATCGGAGAGGCGCGGATCGGAAAAGCGCGGATCCACGGCGACCTCCTCTGATCCGCGTCGTCTGCCAATCCGCGGTTCTCAATAGGGCGCGGATCGACGGCGACCTCCTCTGATCCGCGCCGTCTGCCAATCCGCGGTTCTCAATGGGGCGGCGATGAGGTCAGCCGGGCGGTTCGCCCTGGAGATCATAGGCAAGTGACCGATGAAGGAGCCGGGCTTTTGCGGTGAAGCCCGGCGCAGAACTGACGTGTTCCCCATCAGCGCGCCGTCGTCTGGCGGCGTCAATTCCCTTGAGAGGAGATAGTCATGCAACCCCTTCTGCACACCCGTTGGTATCGCATCGTCCTGGCCGCGCTGCTGATCGCGCTGCTCTTGACGCCGCTGAGCGCGGCGCTGGCTGGCCCAGAGCAGCCCGGCGCGCAGCAGGCCATCCCGCTGCCCCCCGGCGCGAACGTGGTCGTTGAGCTGGAGCGGCCCGCAGCCGCTAAGGGCGAGCTTCGGCTGGAGTCGATGCTGGCGCAGATCGCGGCCGCCTACTCGGCCAACGATCTGGCCACATTGGCCACCTTCAGCGGCCAGCGTCATGTAGACCTGGCCCAGGGCGCGGCCCGGGTCATTCTGGAGATGGACGTGGACCCGCAGGCCCATCCGGCGGGCGGGCCGACCTACGAGCAGGTGGCGTTGCCCAACGGACGGATGGCCACCATCGAGCATGCGCCGGCCATCGCCATCCGGCCGGAGCTGGCAGCCGCGATTGCCGCCACCGGCGCCAGCTACGAGACCGCCTACGGGAGCTGGGTGCAGGTCTGGGCGCCCTTCGGCAGCCTGGAGGCGCTGAGCAAGATCGAGGGGACGCGCATGGTGCGCCTCCCTTTCCCGGCGCAGCAGGACAGCCTGCCGGCGCAGAGCGCCGCGCCCGAGCAGGCGCCGCAGGTCGGCGCGCAGACCACCGAGGGTGTTGGCCTGACTAACAGCGCCGCCTGGCACAGCGCGGGCTGGAACGGCACGGGGATCAAGCTGGCGGTCTTCGACTTTGGCTTCACCGGATGGAACACGCGGCAGGGCGCGGGGGACCTGCCCAGCGGCGCCAACCTGGTGCTCAAGGACTTCAGCGCCAGCTACGCCTTCGGCCCGCCTGGCACCAGCGGCGAGGAACACGGCACAGCCTGCGCCGAGATCGCCTACGACATGGCGCCAGACGCCACCGTCTATCTCTATGCCTTCAGCACCGATGCGGAGTTCGGCAGCGCGGTCAGCGACTATCGCACCAACGTCAGCGGCAAGCGGGTCGCCACCATGTCCATCGGCTGGGTCAACGCCGGGCCGTACGACGGGACAGGTTCCATCAACACCATTGTCAACGGCGCGCAGACCGACGGCATCTTCTGGGCCAATTCGGCCGGCAACCAGCAGCGTTCGCACCACTCCTGGACGTCGGCGCGGTACGCAGCCACAGACCTCGTCGCCTTTGGCACAGGCAATGTCCAGGGCATTGGCCCTAATCCGGGCTCTCTATGGAACATTTCCAGCGGCACCACCTTGAGAATCTTTCTGGAATGGAATGACTGGAACGCCACCCGCACCGGCAACCAGAATCACATCGACTACGATGTGGAGTTGTATCGCTGGACAGGGAGTATTTGGAGCTACATTACGGGATCTGCAGAGGATCAGTGCTTCTCATCGGTGGCTCCCACTGAAGCCATCGCTTACACCGTGCCAGCTGGTGGGCCTTACAACTACGGGATCGTCATCTGGCGCTATCAGGTGTCTGGCACATGCTCCAACAACTTCGGCCACTGGATGCAGCTCCATACCTTCAACGGCTTCTATACGTCCGGCACCGGAGCAGACTATGCCTTCTGGTACAACAACACCTGCAACAGCGTGACGATCCCGGCCGACGGCGACAGCGCCGTGGCCGTCGGCGCGACCTTCTGGGGCGAGGATAGCAACGCCACCTACACCTACGGCCTGGAGACCTTCTCCAGCCTGGGGCCGCGCAACGCCAGCGGCGGCGGCAGTCCCGGCGCCGCCGTCAACAAACCCGATGTGGTCGCGCCTGACGGCGTGAGCACAGCGGCTTATGGCGTCAGCAACAACCAGGCGTATCGCATCAACACGTCCACGGGTTTCTGGGGCACTTCCGCCTCAGCGCCGCATGTGGCTGGCATGGCCGCCACGGTGTGGGAGCTGAACCCAGGGCTGAGTCTCAGCGCTCTGCGCGCCTATATCCAGGGCCAAGCGCTCTACAAAACCGACGGTGGAACCTGCGGCGGCAGCCATGCACCGCAGAGCGGCGTGCAGAACAATCGCTTCGGCTGGGGTCGCATCAATCTGGGCGCGCCGCAGGCCGTCGCCCTGGCCGCCTTCTCTGCCCAGCAGGTGGACAACGCGGTGCAGGTGAGCTGGGAGACGGTGAGCGAGGTGGACAACGCGGGCTTCAATCTGTATCGCAGCGAGGATCCGGCCGTGCTGGGGCAGCGGCTCAACGCGGCGCTGATCCCGTCGCAGTCGCCGGGCAGCACGGGCGGCTTCAGCTATGTCTGGGAGGACCAGGCCGGGCTGGCTGCTGGCTCGATCTACTTCTACACGCTGGAGGATGTGGATCTGAGCGGCGCGACCACGCGGCATGGGCCGGTGAGCGTGGCCTTTGTGGCGCCGACCGCGGTGACGGTGAGCCGGGTGCAGGCGGCGCCGGCCGCGCCGGCTGCGCTGCCGCTGGTTGGGACGCTGCTGGCGCTGCTGACGCCGCTGGCGGCAGGGCTGCGGCGGAGAACCGCGGATTAGCAGAAGACGCGGATCGGAGAAGCGCGGATCGGAGAACCGCGGATTAGCAGAAGACGCGGATCGGAGAGGCACGGATCGGAGAAGCGCGGATCGGCGGCGACCTCCTCTGATCCGCGCCGTCTGCCAATCCGCGGTTCTCAGTAGGGCGCGGATCGCTCTGCCGGCGGGAGGACGGGGCGCATCCAGAATCCCTTACATCAAATTGTCATCTAACTGTAAGGTAAAAGGGGCTGAAAATCTTGGCATTATATGATATGATGTCAACAGCGCCGGGAGCTCGGCCGCCGACAAGGCGCAACGTCGTTACGACGCTGCGGGAAGCAAGGCGCCGCGACTGGTGTTCAGGAACTGCACGTGCCATAACAAAGGAGGTAAACTGTGCAAACCAAGATTTTTCATTTCGTTAGCGTGGTGATGGTGCTGACCCTGGCTCTGGGGCTGGCTGGAACCATCGCCACCCCTGCCTACGCCCAGCCAGAGGTAAACCCTGCGCCGGTGCAGACCTTCTACGTGACCCTGCCGGAAGATGACGCGCTGGCGGTGCTGTATGGCATCAATAGCGCGGCTGTGTCGCCGGTCTCCACCTACTTCTCCATCGCGATCGCTGCCGATGGTACGTGGGTCTATTACGACCAGTGGGAGAACGGCTACGACTCGGACATTGCCAATCCCACCAATCTGTACAGCGCGGGCAACCCCGGCGGCACCCAGATCTGGGGCAACGGCCTGGCGGCCGACGGCTGCGCGCCCAACAAGTCCGGCACTCCCGTTACCTGCACCGACGCCAACGACGTGTTGAACGCGGGCGACGTCATCGTGCCCTTCAACGCCATTCCCGTGCCGCGCAATTCCAACAACATCTTCTTCGACGCGCGGGACAAGGTGGGCGCCTCCAGGTCGATCGCCATGGCCCGCGCCACCTGGGCCGCTGGCTCGAACACCCTGAACGCCTTTGCCCACGAGATGTACAGCACCAACGAGTGGGGCACGCTCTACGAGGCGCCGGTGGGCACCAACACCGCCAACGCCGGCCAGATGTTCGAGTATTCGGGGCTGACCATCATGGCCAGCCAGAACGGCACCACCGTGCAGGTGGATGCCGACGCCAATGGCAGCTATGAGACCACCGTCTCTCTGAACGAAGGCCAGGCCACTCTGGTCGCCCCCACCCGACAGGGCGCACGCGTGCAGGCGGACAAGCCGGTGCAGGTGGTGCTGGTGACCGGCGACGTTGGCTCGAGCTACGCCTCGCGCGACATGAGCCTGCTGCCCGTCAGCGCCTTTGGCAGCAGCGCCTGGAGCCCGGTGGGCGTGGTAAACGGTTCATATAATACTCGCCTCTTCCTGTACAACCCCAGCGACAGCAACAGCATCCATATCACCTGTGAAGTCCGCGGGTGGGACAACTTCCGCGACCAGTTCGGCTCCGCCAATTGGAACAATTCGAATGGCAACATCGATTGGTCGGGATCGTCCTGGATCAGGGAAAACGACTCGGCGAACAAAATCTTCATCACCAGCGGCGGCGTGTTGCGTTTCGATACGGAGGCGGTCGCGAATGCTTCCATCAAGCGCGCGGCCAATCTGAGCGGCCGCAGCAGTGCCACGTTGAGCTTCACGCTGGATCGCAACGGCAGCGGCGGCGGCAGCAGTGGCGGTCTCATGGTCCAGATCTCCGGCGACGGCGGCAGCAACTGGACGAACCTGCAGTCGTTTAACAGCAATCCAAACGGCGCCACGCAAAGCTATGATATCACCGCCTACATAGCATCCAACACAACGGTGCGCTTTATCACGACTGACGCCCTGACTGGCTCCAGGCGATGGGACATCGACAACGTCAACATTCGTGTCGACGGTGCTCCTGTGTCCACTACGCAGCCAGCCGGCGCCAACGGCGTGGTCACTGTAGACTTGACTGACTATAAGGGCGCGCGCTGCTTCGCTTCGGATGCCAACGGCGTTCCGACCAGCGACAAGATCTTCGGCATCGCCACCGTGGACACACAAAACACGGCCTATGACTGGAGCTTCACCATGTACCCGGACGAGTTCCTGACCACCGACGCGCTGGTGGGGCTGGGGCTGGGCCGGGATCCCACATCCAACGCGCAACCCAACGAGAACGGCAACCCGGTGTGGGTGACGCCTGCCTGCACCGCGGGCAGCACCTACGTCTACGTGGACTGGGACAACGATGGCATAGCCGATAAGATCGATCTCAACGGCAACGGCAACACCAACGACACGGTCGACGGCATCAACGAAGACACGTCGGACCAGGGTATACCGGTCAATCGTCTGCAGTCGGTGCGTCTCTTCCGGCCTGGAACAGATCACCTGCCCTACGCCCAAACCGGCGCGCGCGTCTGGAGCCGCACGGCCTCCGGCGTCGGCTATGGCGGCACTCCTGGCTGTAACCTGGCGCTGGCCTGGGGCCAGGATCCTAACGTGGCCACCGCGTCTGCGCCGGGCCTGGACGTGGGCACCTCGGTGCCGCCGCTGCGCCTGGTGGAGAGCAGCAAGAGCCTGGTTCTGAAGACCGACGCGGACGGCGACGGGCTGCTCAGCCCCGGCGACACCGCCACCTACCTGATCACCGTCCACAACGCCGGCCCGACGCAGGTCAGCGGTGTGCATGTCTACGACACCGTACCGGCCAACACAACCTATGTGCTGAACTCCACTGCAAAGGATCTGGGCGCCGGCTGGACCAGCATCGCTGACGATGTCTCTCCCACCATCTTCCCGCTGGACACCTATCCCGGTGTCTATCTGGGCGCTCTGGATCCCATGGGCATGCAAGGAGGCGTCGACACCTTCTACGTGCGCTTCGATGTGGTGCTGGGGGTTGGAGACTACGAACAGATCAACAACTGCAGCCTGTCCAGCACCAATGCCGGCAACCTGGAGCGCTGTGCGATCAGCCGGGTGGCCACCATGGACTGGGGCGATCTGCCCGACAGCTACGGCACCTCGGCCGCGACCGACGGCCCGCGTCACTCTCCGTCCAACCTGCGCCTGGGCGCCTGGTTCGACCGGGAGCTGCAGGGCCAGCCAACCACGGGCGCTGACGGCGATAACCTCAATGAAACGACCGTGCCGCGCGGCAACGACGAGGATGGCGTGGTCTTCCTGCAGGGCTCCTATGGCACGAGCCAGATCGGGCTGAAGGTGACGGTCGGCGACACAAGCAACGCCAATACGCCGGCCTGCCTCAACGCCTGGATGGACTTCACCAACGGGACAGCGCTGGGCGAGGATGGCGACTTCAACGACGTCTATCAGACCTACTCGGAGCATGTCATCCAGAACAGCAAGCTGCTGCCCGGCGAGCACCTGCCGGTGATCTCGCTGCCGGCCGGCCTGCTGACCAACCAGCCTGCCAGCTTCTACTTCCGCTTCCGCCTCAGCCCGACCGATGCCAGCGGCAACTGCACGGCCCCCATCGCTCCCACCGGCTTCGTCAGCGGCGGCGAGGTGGAGGACTACCGCTTCTCCTTCGAGCCGACTTCGGGCCCGTTGGCGGTCACCCTGGCCGGCTTCGAGGCTCAGGGCCTGGGCGACCGGATCGCGGTGAGCTGGGAGACGGTGAGCGAGATGGAGAACGCCGGCT